>JBBRVE010000009.1:0-50209 GCA_038247245.1 Bdellovibrionales bacterium
GCGGCGTGACAAATTGGGCATTAAGGGGCCGCGGCTGCTGAGCTGAATTATTTTTAGACAAATAAAAAACGGCCCGGTTTGAACCGGGCCGTTTTTGCTGAAAAGTTCACATCATTTCAGCGGAGCTTGCGACCCGCCGTTTTCGGCGCTTTTACAGCGTTTTGTGCCGGTTTCAGGTCGTTATTGGGTTTGTTGACAGCGCCGACAAACAGTACAGCGCCCGTCTTGATGTCCTGCAGCGCGAACGCAAACGAGCGGTCGAGTTTCAGATCGATGCGCGGCGGCGGCATCTGGATGCTGGTGGTGCGGACCATGCCGACAACAGTTACTGCGGCAGCTTCGGAGCCTTCTTCATCGGTCTTGAAAACCGTGTCGTGGCTGATTTTTCCGATATAGAGTTCCTTGCCGATTTTCTCCGCCATCTTGCTGAAATCAGCGCCCCGTTCATTGAACGCTTCCTTCACGCCCATGTCCTTCATTGCCGGGATCAGGTCGAAATTCTGCTTGATGTCGAGACGCGGCAGTTCGACAGAACCTTCGGCGTTGCTGAAGGCATAGGGGTCGAGCCATTCAGGCACAGAGCCGTTTGCCTGTGTCGCCAGCCAGTCGCGCGCGGAAACTTTATCATCCATCGGGCGGACAAGAATGATGCGCATGGTCGGCTGTTTGCCGTCTTTCGCATTTTTCTCGCCATAGGTCAGCGCGACCGCTTCGTAATCAGCACCCGTATTAAAGGTGAAATTGTCGCGGCGGCCGAAATCCTGATGCATGGTCGGCGTGTGGTTGACCTTGTTGCCGTCCAGCGCGAAGGGCTTGTCTTCGGTCAGTTTTTTGTCGAATTTATGCGTCCACTGGCCTTTGAAATAGAGCGCCGAGGCAAGGATTGCCGCATCGTCTTTTTTCAGCTCGGTCAGCACTTCGGGGATCAGGCCGTTCGTGTTGTCGCTTGCCCATTTGTTGATTTTCGCAACCGTCGCCTTGTCGGCGAAATCTTCGGCAGAGATTTCCGCACCAAAGGTTTTTCTCAGGTCATCGGCGAAATCGGGCTTCAGCTTCATGAAGTCCCGGTTGGTCCACACACCGTTTGCCGTGGTCAGTTCAACTTGGCCTTTGTTCGCGGCCAGCACTTGCGTGTTCAGCGCGGCGTAATCATTCGCTGCTTTATCGAGGTCTTTACCCTCCACGCCGAACAGGGATTTCGCCAGTTCTTCACGCGTAACGCCATCCGCGCCCTTGGTCACCATCGACAGCGCGGCAAGCGCGTTGTACGGGGAAACGACAAGATTGTCGGATTTGTCCTGCTGGTTTTTACCAACGGCCTTGGTGAAGGCAAGCGTCAGTTTAATGACGTTCTTCACTTCGGGTGCGAACTGGGTGCCGTGTTCGACTTCGGGCGCGGCTTTAGATGCGCCGAGGCCTTTAGCGTTCGGTTTCTTTGCCATGATTTATGTCCTTCTTAGCGCGGCTTCGGCGCGTTTTGTTTTTTGACGGCGGGCTTCATGTCTTCGTTCGGCTTGTTGATCGCGCCAACGAAAATCACGGCGCCGGTTTTCACGTCTTGCAAAGCAAATGCAAAGGAACGGTCAAACTTGACGTCGATCTGGGGCGGGGGCATACGCACGGAAGTGGCGAAGACCATGCCGACGGTCGTGACGGCGGCGGCTTCGGAGCCTTCTTCATTCGTCTTGAAGACGGTATCGTGCTGGACCTTGCCGATAAACAGGTCGCCCGATTGCGTCATCTTGCCGAAATCGGCCTTTTCTTCGATGAAGGCTTCCTTGATACCCATTTCTTTCAGGGCGGGGATCAGGTCGAATTTCTGCTTGATGTCGAGGCGGGGCAGTTCAACCGAACCGACCGCGTCGCCGAAGGCATAGGGATCGAGCCATTCGGGCACTTTGCCTTTTGCTTCGCCGGCTAACCAGTCGCGCGCCGACACATTGTCATCGGTCGGGCGGATCAGGACGACGCGCATGGTGGGCTGCTTGCCGTTTTCCCAGTCTTCGCGGCCGTAGTTGAGCGCAACCGCTTCATAACCGTCACCGGCAAGATAGCCGATCTGGCCTTCCTCCTTGAAACGCTGTTTCATGGTGGGGGTTGCGTTGACGGATGCGTCATCTGCGGTGAAGTTTTTATCTGCGGTCAGTTTTTTGTCGAATTTATGCGTCCAGTCGCCTTTGAAATACAAAGCGGAGGCGAGCACAGCTGCGTCGTCTTTTTTCAGCTCGGTCAGCACTTCGGGGATCAGGCCGTTGGTGTTGTCGCTTGCCCACTGGTTAATCTTGGCGACGGTTTTCTTGTCGCCGAAATCTTCCGCCGAAATTTCCGCGCTGTGGGTTTTTTTCAGGTCGTCCGCATACGCGAGGTCAAGCTTCAGGCGTTCCTGGTTCGTCCAGACGCCGTTGGCCGTGGTCAGGGTCACTTGGTCTTTGTTCGCCGCAAGCACTTCCGCGTTCAGGGCGACGTAGTCGTTCGCCGCTTTTTCGAGGTCTTTGCCGGAAACGCCGAACAGCGTTTGCGCCATTTCGTCGCGCGTCAGGCCATCGGCGCCTTTTGCGACCATTGCGAGCGCGGAGATGGCGTTATACGGCGAGACGACAAGGTTGTCGTTTTTATCGTCCTGGTTTTTGCCGACGGCTTTCGTGAAGGCGAGCGTCAGCTTAATGACGTTCTTTACTTCGGGTTTGAACTGGCGGCCGTATTCGTGTTCCGGCTGCGCGGCGGGTTTTGCTTTTGCCATTGTCTTGAGTCCTTATTTAAAAAATTATTTCAGGCCGGGCGCTTTTGCTTTCGGCGCCTTTGCAGGCTTCACGTCATCGTTCGGCTTGTTGACCGCACCGATGAACAGCACCGCATTGGTTTTCACATCCTGCAGGGCGAACAGGAAGGAACGGTCGAATTTGATATCGACCTGTTCGGGGGGCATGCGAACGGATTCAAGCGTCATGACGGCGGTGGTGACCGCTGCGGCTTCGGAACCCACTTCATCCGTCTTGAAAACGGTGTCGTGGCTGACCTTGGAGACGTAAAGTTTTTCGCCGCCTTTTTCGACCATGTTGTCGAACGAACCGCCGCCAAAGGCTTTGTCGATGCCCATGTCGCGCAGCGCGGGGATCAGGTCGAACTTTTGCTTGATATCCATGCGGGGCAGTTCGACCGAACCGACCGCATCGCCATAGCCGTACACATCGAGCCATGCGGGGATCTTGCCGTTTTCCTGCGCAGCGAGGAAATCGCGTGCGGAAAGACTGTCATCCGTCGGGCGCACCAGCACAAGGCGCATGGTGGGGTTTTTGTATTCTTCGCGCGTGTGTTTTTCTTCACCATAGGTCATGGAGATCGCTTCGAAGCCGTTGCCTTTCTGGTAACGGAAACCGCCTTCATCCTTGAAATCCTGATGCATGGTGGGGGTGGTCGCCTGCGCCGCGCCGTCTTGCGTGAAGGTTTTGTCTTCGGTCAGGGCCTTGTCGAATTTCTTCGTCCATTCGCCTTTGAAATGCAGGGCCGATGCCAGCACCGCCGCATCATCGGGGGAGAGTTCTTCGAGCACTTTGCTGATCAGGCCGTTCGTGTTGTCGCTTGCCCATTTGTTGATTTTGTCCACGGTTGCCGGGTTGGCGTAATCTTCCGCCGAAATTTCCGCGCCCATGGTGTCTTTCAGGTCTTTGGCAAAGGCGTCGCGCAGCGTGACGAGGTCTTTGTTCGTCCACACACCATTCGCGGTCGTCAGCGTCACCTGGCCTGCATTGGCCTTCAGGATTTCGGTGTTGAGTTTCGAATACGCGGCAACGGCGTCATCGAGGCCTTTGCCATCGGTTGCGAACAGCGCCTGCGCCAGTTCATCGCGGGTTTCACCGACCGCACCCTTGGCGACCATGGACAGGGCAGCGGTTGCGTTATACGGGGAAACGACAAGGTTGTCGGATTGGTCTTCCTGATGGCGGCCGACGGCTTTTGCGAAGGCGATCGTCAATTTGATCGAGGTTTTGACTTCGTCTTTGTAATAAGCGCCATGTTCGTATTCTGCATTGCCGCGGTAAGCCATATTGGTCGTCTCCTGAAAAAAGTACGATTAGGTAAATGGAAGCCCCGAGGTAGCATACGGAAATAGGGGGGTCAACCCGCCAAGCCATAATACTGGCGATCAAAAATGTTCTGGAAATAAATACCCTGAATTCCTCTTAAGTTGGCCTTCAGGATCGTGGCGCAGGATAAGGGCATGAAAATTGAAGCCCAAGACCGCCCTATCGAATCTCCCCTGCGCAAGGTGCCCGAAGTCACGCTGGCTTTCTGGGTCATCAAGATTCTGGCGACCACGCTGGGCGAAACCGGCGGCGACGCGCTGTCGATGACGCTCGATCTTGGTTATGCGGTCAGCAGCCTTGTCTTTTTTGCGATCTTTGCTGCTGCTGTTTCGGCGCAGGTGGCGGCAACATCGTATAATCGCTTACTGTACTGGGGCACCATCATCGCGACGACGACGCTGGGCACAACGGTCGCCGATTTCGCCGACCGGTCGCTGGGCATTGGCTATACCGGCGGGTCGGCGTTATTGCTGGCGTTGCTGGGGTTATCGTTCTTCATCTGGCGGCGCGCAACAGGCTCGGTTGCTATTGATCATATCGCATCGCGCAAGGCGGAAATGTTTTACTGGGTGACAATCCTGTTTTCGCAGACGCTGGGCACGGCGCTGGGCGACTGGGTCGCAGATACGAACGGTTTCGGCTACGAGCGCGGCGCGATGGTGTTTTCGGGGGCGCTGACGGTTGTGGCCGCGCTGTACTTTATCCCGAAAGTGCCGCGCACGGCGCTGTTCTGGGCAGCCTTCATTTTAACACGCCCGCTGGGCGCGACGCTGGGCGACCTGATGGACAAGCCTGTAGATCATGGCGGTTTTGCCATCGGGCGGTTTGAAGCCTCTGCCTTGCTGGCCGGTCTGATGCTTGCGTGTATTTTATTGCTGCCAGAAAAAAAGACAGCCACGACATAAGAATAAGAATCTGCCCCAAAAGCGGTACGGCCTTCCTGCGGAATTTAAACCCCGCGGGAAGGCCGGTCGATTTTGCGCTCTGTAAAGAACGCGAAGTGGTTTAGCGAAGGTCGCGCTTCACTTTGTCCGCCGCGTCTTCGATATCGTCGCCTGCCTGTTCGACAGCGGCTCCGACTTTTTCACCCAGGGTCTGGGGACGGTGATAGTTGTGGTAGGACAGCGCGCCGATCACAAGCACGAGTGCAAAAATGACGGCGAGCAAAATGCTCTGGTTCTGGGCCATGGTTAAGTCTCCTCAATAATTGGTTTCTTCGTTTCTTCGAACGTCCAACTGCGCTGAGGTGATTCAAGTTCCTGAATTATGCTTTTTTAATGCCTTCTTGTATCAAAAGGTCGCGTTTCGAGAGCTTTCCGACCGCCGTTTTGGGCAGGGCTTCGGTACGAACGATGATTTTCTTGGGAATTTCGATGGGGGAGAGCTTGTCGCCCAGCCAGACCTTTAATACATCGCCGGTGACTGATTCGCCCGCCCGGAGTTTCACCCATGCCTGCACCACTTCGCCGCGCAAGGGGTCGGGCACGCCCGCCACGATACATTCCTCGACCGCGGGGTGGGTATAAAGAACTTCTTCGATATGGCGGGGATAGACGTTGTAGCCCCCGACCAGCACCATGTCCTTGACGCGGTCGACGATGAACACAAAGCCGTCATCATCCATGTAACCCACATCGCCGGTATGCAGGCGCCCGTTGCGGATGACATTCGCGGTTTCATCATCGCGTTTGTAATAGCCCGCCATCAATTGCGGGCCTTGTACGCAGATCTCGCCCTTTTCGCCGGGCTGCAGGACGGTTGTGCCATCGACAAGGCTGATGATTTCCAGCAGCGTGCCGGGCAGCGGCACCCCGATCGACCCGCCCTTGGCCTTGTCGGTCAGCGGGTTGCAGGTGGCGACGGGCGAGAATTCGGTGAGGCCGTAGCCTTCGGCCACCAGTTTCGCCCTGGTGCGCGTCTCGAACAACCGCTTCACTTCGGCCGGCAGCGGCGCACCGCCGGAGAGGCAGAATTTCATCGTCGAAAAATCATGTTCGGAAATGCGGTCGTAATTCGCAAGCGCGATATACATCGCGGGCACAGCGGCAAGATAAGCGGGTTTTTCGCGCTTCACGAGGTCCAGCAGCTCGCCCACGCTGAAGGTCGGCATGATAAACAATGTCATGCCTTTCTTGATCGACATGTTCATGACGACGGTCATGGCGAAAACGTGGAACAACGGCAGCACAGCGATCATGCTGTCCTGACCGTCTTCGGAATTGTGGTACCACTGGCCGATCTGCATGGCGTTGGCGACAAGGTTTTTATGCGTCAGCGTCGCGCCCTTGGGCACGCCGGTCGTGCCGCCGGTATATTGCAGCACGGCGATGTCACGGTTCGGGTCGATCAGGGCTTCGTTATGCTGGCCGTCGTTGTGGATGAGGTCGCAGAACCAGACCGTTTTATCGGAGGGCAGCGGCGATGCGCCCTGCACAGTTTCGCGCAAATTTTGTTTTGCGGGGCAGAAGATGACTTTTTCAATGCCGGAGGCGCCCGCAAGATTTTTTGCCTTTTCCATCAACGGAGGCAGGTCGAGCGTGACCAGAAACTGCGTATCGCTGTCCTTAGCCTGCGCGGCCAGATCGCGGTCGATATAGGCGGGATTGAAATTGACGACGGTCGCGCCCGTCTTCAGGATCGCGTAATACATGATGACGGAATAGGCGGTGTTCGGCATGAACAACCCGACCTTGCTGCCTTTTTTGACGCCCAGCTCCCACAGGCCCTTGGTCGCGCAGTCGACCAGCGCGCCGGTCGTTTTGTAATCATAAGAATGCCCCGCGCAGACCAACGCCTTGCGGTCGGGATATTTTTCAACGGAGTCGTCGAGGAATTTATAGACCGGCTGGTCGGGGATATCGATGTTCCACGACACGCCGGGGGCGTAGCTTTTGAGCCACGGGTAAACATGGCCGGATGCCTTTGCCGGATTTGTCATTTGAACGTCCTTATATATATCAGCCGCGCTTGATGCCTTCCTGCTCCAGCAGGTCCTTGCGCGAAAGTTTGCCGACTGCCGTTTTGGGCAGCGGCTTTTCGCGCAGGATGATCTTACGCGGTACTTCGATCGGCGACAACTTGTCGATCAGGAATTCGCGCAGCCCGCTGGCGGTCAGCTGGGCGCCGGCTGCTTTGGCAACCGGTTTCACCCAGGCCCAGACGGTTTCGCCGCGTTCCGCATCGGGCACGCCCGCGACGATACATTCCTCGACTGCGGGGTGCAGGTAAATCGCTTCCTCGACCACGCGGGGATATACGTTATAGCCGCGCACAAGGATCAAGTCCTTGATGCGGTCGACAAGGTGCAGGTAACCCTGTTCGTCAAGATACCCGACATCGCCCGTATGCAGGCGGCCATTGCGGATGACTTCGTCGGTTGCGGCGGGGCGGCCGTAATAGCCCTTCATGACGTTCGGGCCGCTGATGCAGACTTCGCCCTTTTCGCCAATGCCGAGGCGCGTCACGCCATCGGTGCGGTCAATGATCTCGACCGTGCAGCCCGGAACGGGTTGCCCGACGGAGCCGGGCTTTTTCACGCCGGAAGACGGGTTGAAAGTGCAACCGGGCGCGGCTTCGGTCAAGCCGTAACCCTCGGCCAAAGCGCGCGACCCGGTCTTTTCCTCGAACAGCCGATGCACGTCGAGCGCCATGGGCGCACCGCCGGTAATGCAGAACCGCAGCGAGGAAAAATCGTAATTGCCGACATCGGGCGCGTTCGCAATCGCGTTGAACACGGCCGGTACGGCGGGGAACATGGTGGGGCGGTGCTTCTTGATCGCTTCCAGCACTTCCTTCACATCAAATTTGGCATGCAGCAAAATCTTCAGGCCGCAATGGATCGACATATTCATGACGACCGTCATCGCGAAGACATGGAACAGCGGCAGCACGCCGATCACGCTGTCTTTCCCATGCTGTATATCGCGCACCCAGGTGGTGATCTGCGACATGTTGGCGTAGAGGTTGCCATGCGTCAGCATCGCGCCCTTGGGGATGCCGGTCGTGCCGCCCGTGTATTGCAGCACGGCGACGTCTTCCTGCGCATTGACCATCACGGCGATCGGTTGGCCGTCGTTATCGACCACATCGATGAACGGGATATGGCGGCTGTCCCAGTTGATCGTCGGGATGTCTTTATAATTGACGAAGGGATGGAACAGGTTTTTGGGGAAGGGCAGCGTCTCGGCGAAGGGGCAGACGATCACCTTTTTCAGGCGCGTCGTTTTCAGCATCGCGTCCATTTTCGCCAGCAGCGGTTTCTGGTCGAGCGTGACCATGATATCGGTTTCGCTGTCGTCGATCTGGCCCGCCAACTCGCGTTCCACATACAGGGGATTATAATTGACGACCGTGCCGCCCGCCTTTAACACGCCAAAGAAGAACATGAAGGTATAGGGGGAATTAGGCAGGAACAGCCCGACCTTGGTGCCCTTGGTCACGCCGAATTTCTGCAGCCCCTCCGCCACGCGGTTGACCATCTGCGCCATGTCGGCATAGGTCCATGTCTTGCCCTGAAAATCGACCATGACGTTATGGGGATATTTTTCCGCCGCCTGATCCATGATGTGGAACAGCGGCTTTTGCAAAATGGGCGCATGCCATGACACGCCTTGCGGGTAATGCTGTTCCCAGATCCATTTGCCGTTTGCGAAAACCGGCTGCGCGCCCGAAACTTGCGCTTCGGATTCCTCAGCTTTGAATAAAGCCTGTTGCGACATCGTGATATGCTCCCCGTAACGGTGCGTATTGCGATTGAAAATAATCAGGGGCCTAATATATACGTTTCGTTTATGTGCTTATAGATACCAAATGGACAAGTTTATTTTAATATTATGACATTACGACCGATTGACAGCCCCGCCTGCCCTACTTATAGTCCGGTTAGTTTCATAAAACGCCATCAACACCGAAGGACAGCATGCTGGAAAAACTTTTCAGGCGCTTCAGGCAGGATAACGGCATTTCGCCGGAGGCGGAGACATCCCCCTATATCAACATCGAAGGGTTGGAGGGCAAGATCAAGGTGCCCGCGGCAACCGACGACGACCGCCAATGGGCGAAGAAAACCAAAAACGCCACGACTGACGCCGTCGCCAAGGCGCTGCATACCGCAATCGAACAGGGGCATAACTGGCGCGTCTGGTTCCTGCTGAACCGCCCGCTGAAATCGGCGCGCACGATGCTGGGGCGCGTGAAGCAGCTGGGTTTCGACGGCAAGGCAGCATTGGCATCGGGCATCGAAAAAGCCGCATCCGTCAACAACGTGACCGCCGCCTATCTGCTGCTGAAATATGCCGAGCTGAAAAAGCGCGAAGAGCAGGCGGAATCCGAAGGCGTCATCAAATCCGATCCCGTGCGGGCGGAAATGAAGGGACAGGCCGTGACGGGCCTGATCAATACCGCATCATTGCCGGGCGGCGATGTTTTCGCGCTGCTGGTCAAAACCTTTTCGATGAACCCGCAGCCGCATGACGCGATCACCGACTACCAGAATATCCTGAAGCAGGCCGCTATCCGCGCAGGAGCGGAAGGCAACGACGCGCATCTGGACGCGATGCTGGACAACCGCCTGCTATCGCCGCAGCAATTCGTGCAGGCCTACATGGAAAGCTTCTTTTTCGAGAAACTGCATGGCGGCACCGAAGAAATCACAGCGCAGGACCGTCGCGGCTTCCTTGACTGGCTGGCGCAGCGCGGCATCGTTGACCACACCTTTGTGGACGAGGCGAAAACGGTCGAAGTGCGCCTGACCGACGCGAAAACCAATGCTGATACCGCCGCCACCAATGGCTGGAAACAAAGCACGCGCGAATTGCCGCTGTCGGACGGTACGGTTTCAAAGCCGGACGAGTCACAGGTCGAAGTCACCAAGCTGGACGCAAAACTGGGCGCGGTCATGTATGTGTTCAATTTGAATGCGGAGCGTGTGCACCGCATCCGTGGCGGCGTGGCGCAGGAAATTCCGCTGCAACAACTGCCCGACCCTGCCCTGCTGGATGAAGCGAAGCGTTTCCGCGACTCGCTCTGCACCGAAGCGCCTGAACTGGAATGGAAAAAGGGCGAACCGTTCCGCCTGCGTTTCAAGCCGCAACCTTAAACCGGTTTATCCCGCGAGCGAGGCGAGCAGCGCGACTTTTTTCTCGTCAACCGTATAATCGGGCGTCGCGACGGGCTTGCCGAACCAGTATCCTTGGCCGTATTGCACCTTGAGGCTGCGGAGCAACGCCGCTTCCTTTTCCGTCTCGACCCGTTCCGCAACCATGCTGATGCCAAGATCGGCGCATAACCCCGCCATGCTCTTGATCATTGTCTGGTTGCGCTTGTTGGTCAGGATGTCCTTCACATACTCGCCGTCCAGCTTCACGTAATCGACGTTCAGTTTGTGCAGGTACTGGAACGAGGCCGAGCCTGCCCCGAAATCATCAAGGCAGACCTTGAAGCCGTCATTGTGCAATTCACCGATAAACCCGTTCACGAAATCGAGATCGCTGATATTCGCGGATTCGGTGATTTCGAACATCACCATTTCAGACAAATCCGGCACGCTATGCGTCAGCTTGCGCAGCTCCTCGATAAATTTCGGGTTCTGCACAGACTGGCCGGACAGGTTGATCGCGAACTTATTGCCCTTGGAACGCGGCAGCTGCGCCACGTATTTGATCGCGCGGTTGCAGATCGCAAGGTCGAATTCGGATGCCAGCCCCACTTCTTCGGCAAAGGTGATCCATTGATAGGGCGGCGTGCCGTCGCGGAAACGCGTGAGCATTTCATAGTGCGAGGAGCGCAGCGTGGTGAGGTCGACGATCGGCTGGAAATGCAGCGTGAAGGCCAGCGTGTTGATGATCGCCTTCAGCTTCTGGATCTTGGCGGCGTTCTCGACGATATAGCCCTTGAACCCCTCCTCCATCCCCGACATGGCCATGTCGCCGCCTTTTTTCTCGAACTCCTTCAGCGTGTACATCAGCGCGCGGGAAACTTCGGCGTCACTCAGCGCGCCCGCCGATGCCTCGATCGACACGCCGCTGACATCGACGCCTTCGCCCTTCGGGTCGGCCTGCTTCAACAGCGCGCTGACCTGATCCTGAATGCTTTCGGCGGTGATATCCTTCGCGTGCAGCAGGCCGAAGCGGTTTTCGGATATTTGCGTGACCGACTGGCCGTCGGCGGATTGTTTTTTCAGCAGGTCGCCCATCATGCCCATCACGCGGTTCCATTCGCCTTCGGAGACGCGCGCCTTCATTTTTTCAAGGTCGGGCATATCGAGGAACGTCATGTCGAGCGCCTTGCCCGATTCCAGCGCCTCGGCCATCGCGGCCTGCGCGGATTTGGCGAAATCTTTGTGGTTGAGGGGCGGTAATGCGGTGTCGGGCAGGGCTTCGCCGCTTAAGGATTTTGGGAAGGCCAGCGTGACATACAGCGACGGGTTTTCCGGCATGCGGATCGCCGTCAGCAAAATCTTTTCGGGTTCTTTTTTCTGCCTGCCCAGCAGTACGATGATGGTGGGCTGGCAGCGTTTGCCCGGAACGGCCGATTGCATCAGGTCGCGCAGGACCGGTTTATCCATATCCGACACGAAATCCGAAAAATTGCAGCCGACAAGGCTGGTGCTGTCGACACCCGTCAGGCGCTTCGCCGCGCCAAAGGAATAGACGACCCTGCCACCGGAGTCGATTTCCAGCATCAAGTCGGCGGATGCGAGTGAAAACGCAAGGAAACGGTCGCGTTGTTCGAGAATATCGTTCTTGATCGACATTTTTTTGTTCTTAATTCTTGCCCTATTGCCCAAGAAAAAGTTTACGCCCAAAAGGTTAAAAAATACCCGCAGTACCCTATGGCCGGCAAAAGCCGCCCCGTCGCTGTCGGCCATAAGCATTCAGGAGTGATTCAGGATGATTCTCAGACGCTTTTGTTATCGCGGCGCGCCGAGTGTGCCTTTGGCAATCCTGCGATAGACAGGGTCTTCCGCCATGCGCTTCGTCATATCCTTCTTGTCGGTTTCGCTTAAGGGCGCTTCGCCGAAGATGACAGTATCGCCGGTCACATGCGTATGCATCAGCAGAGATGCGCCGTTGAGGCATGCATTCCCATCGGCGCGGCTGTGCCATGACATTTTCGACGCACCCGCCACCTGCGCATTGCCGGTCGCGACCGACCACTGGCTGAGTTCTGATGTGCCGCTGATGACCACGTTTTCCAGAGCCTTGGCTTTTTGCTTCAACTCGGCATCATCCGTGACCAGCGCGTTGTCCTTTACTCTTGCATCCTTGAAGACGCGTGCATTTCCACCGACCCAAGCATCGCCGTAATGCGAGAGACTTTTTTCACTTTCCACATAGCCGCCCAGATCGCCCGCCTTGACGCCATGGCGCGGGATATCGACCAGCGCCGCCACACGGTAAAGTGTGCGGTCATCACCCCACCAGCCGAATTCCTTAACCTTGATCGTATCGTTTTCCATCAGCCGGTATTTTTGGGGGCGGTCGAGCAATTCGTCGACGGCGGCGCGGAACGCGTTGGTGATGGCTGTGAAATCCAAATGCAGACTCCCCTGTTTTGTATTACCATAATACCCCATGATTTTATAATAAGCAATTAAGCCAATTCAATGCATTGATGTTATTCAATAAAAAGGCCGGCAGAAACTGCCGGCCTTTCAGGAAAAACCTGAAAAAAGTTGGGGTGGTCAGGGTTAAACGGGTGATGGCTCCTTAGAAGGGGAAGATCGCATCGACAACCTGCGCGCCATAACGGGGCTGCTGGACGTCGCTGGTCGTGCCCTTCCCGCCGTACGAGATGCGGGCTTCCGCGATCTTGTCATACGAGATGGAGTTGGTGTTCAAGATGTCTTCGGGGCGGACGACGCCGCGCATGGTCAGTTCGCGCAATTCAAAGTTCACGCGCACTTCCTGGCGGCCCTGAATGACGAAGTTGCCATTGGGCAGGACTTGCGTCACCATCGCGGCCAGTTTCAGGCTGATCGTTTCTTCGCGCTTGATCTTGCCGTCGCCGGTGGAGGTGGAGGACGAATTGGTGCCGACAAGGTTGGTCGGGTCGACCGCATCGGGCAATACCTTGCCGAGTTTCGTTTCAAGGCCAAGGAAATTGGGCACGCCGACTTTTTCAATGCCGTCGCGGGTGCGTTCCGTCTTGTTCTTCATGTCGGCTTCGTCGGAAATATCGATCATGACGGTCAGAATATCCCCGACCTGATGCGCGCGCTGGTCTTTAAAGAACGTCTGGCGGGCGGGCTGCCACAGCGAATTGGGGGCCGTGTTCGCCACGATCACCGGCGGCATGGGCAGCGATACCGGCTGGTAATCGGCCTTCTGGTAGGGGTTTTCGATCTTGCTCATGGGCGGTTCGACGCCAATGCGCGACATACGGTCCTTGATGCCCGCGCAGGCGGTGAGGGACATGACCGCCAGGATGGAAACAGCCGTTGCTGATTTTTTACCAAGCACCGCCCAGATTTTCTGTTCTTTTCTCATTTTTTAAAACTCCTGATAAACCCTGTTATTTTTTTTATAGCTTTTTTTGTTCTTAACTTAGATGCCCGCTTCGCCCGGCAGTTTTTATATGCCTGCTTCGCCCGGCGACATGATCGAAACCGTTTTGACACCGGTGACCACGCCCTCGATGGACTGGCCGGAAGACGGGTTGACGATACGGACGGTTTCGCCGACCGCGCCGCTCTCCAGCGCCTTGCCCTGCGTCGTCAGCGTCATTTCGGAATTCTGCAGCACCATGATGATGGTTTCGCCTTTTTTCACGACGATCGGCGACGCGATGTCGCTCGACGCGATCGGCTTCAGCGCGGCCAGACCGCGGCGCGGCGTCATGCCGACCAGCTGTTCTGCGGAAACAATCACATTTGCGCTCATGTCGCTGTTGCGGATATCGACGTAATCAAGGTCTTCTTTGGTGATCAGCGCGCCTTTTTGCAGTTGCACCTTCAAGACGGGGACAGTCGTCACGGGTATCAGGCGACCGGCCACTGTTTCCGTGATCGTGTTATTCGCCGCCGAAACGGTCGCCGAGAAATCGCCGCGGGCGAGGTCATAGCGCAGGTCCGATACATCAAGATCGGTCGCCATCTGTTCCGGCACATGCATGGTCAGGTTACGCTCCGACAGTTGCATTTCGAATTTGCGGGCACCCATTTTCTGCGCCAGCGCCTGTTGCAGCGCCGCCGAGATTTTATCGGGGCCGATATCCCGGGCAGATCTGCGCACCGTCACCTGCGTCAGGCCGGATGTGGGTGCCCAGCCGAGGTTGAAGGCGTCTGAAATGCGTTTCAGGTCGTTCGCGCTGAGCGTCAGCGTCTTGCCATAGGCAGGCGCCGGAGAGAGAACATAGGAAGCATCGTGCGTAACGCCCGAAAACACGTCGCCGACCGTGATGACATCGGCCGAGAGCGCCACATCGGAAACAGGTTCCGCCGCATGCGCGCTGTTGACGATGAAGGCCGTCATGGCAACCGCCATCAAAAGCTTCTTCAGGTCCGGTTTTTTAAAGTTCACGATGTTTCCCATTTTTCTCTCCCTTGTCTCTTAAACGCTAATTCCCGTTAGCGGTGCGCTCATTCCCTTTAGCGCATTTGCGTGATGGTGGTGAGCATCTCGTCGCCCGCCTGGATCACCTTCGAGTTCATTTCATACGCACGCTGCGCCTGAATGAGCGAGGTGATTTCCTGCACGATGTTCACGTTTGATGTTTCCAGCGCGCCCTGCTCGAGGGCGCCGTAACCGTCATCGCCGGGGTTGCCGACGACCGCGTTGCCGGACGCTTCGGTTTCAAGGAACAGGTTGTCGCCGATCGCGTCCAGGCCCGCTTCGTTTGCGAACAAGGCGGTCTGGATCTGGCCGACCTGGCTGAGGTTGGTCTGGTTCTGGATTTTCACCAGCACCTGACCGGTCGCGTTGATCGTGACGTCCACCGCGTCGGGCGGGATTGTGATACCAGGCTGCAGCTGGAAGCCTTTTGCCGTGACCATTTCGCCGTTCTGGTTCACCTGAAACGAACCGTCGCGGCTGAAGGCCGTTTCGCCGTTTGGCAGCGTGATCTGGAAGTAACCGGCGCCCTTGTTCGCGATGTCAAACTGGTTGCCCGTGATCTGCAATGCACCCTGTTCGTTGATGCGGTAAACCGAGCCCGCTTTCACACCAAGACCCTGCTGGATACCGGCAGGAATGGTCGTGCCCTGGTCGGACGAAGACGCACCCGGGCGGATTTTCGTCTGGTAGAGCAAGTCCTGGAATTCCGCGCGCTGGCGTTTATAGCCGGTCGTCGTCATGTTCGCGATGTTGTTCGAAATAACGTCGACGTTCAGCTGTTGCGCGAGCATCCCGGTTGCGCCGATATCGAGGGTAAGTGACATTTTGTGGCTCCTTGTTCTACTTGATCTCTACTAATTCAATATTCGTGCCAGTTGCGGTTTATGCCGGCTGCGTCAGTTTCTGGATCGCGCCCAGCTGGCGGTCATGGTCGTTCTGCAAAATCTTCTGCGCCGACTGGAACATGCGCATCAGCTGGATCATGCGGTTCATTTCAACCACGGGGTTGACGTTCGAGCCTTCCAGCTGGCCTTGCGTCACCTTGCGGTTGACGACGAGGTTGGCGGACTGGCCTTGCGCGTCATACAGATTGTCGCCCATTTTCTTGAGCGCCTGCTGGTTGTCGAAGTTCACGATTTTTAACCGGCCGATATCGCCCTGTTCGGAGGAGATCGTGCCGTCATCGGAAATGCGGATCTGCGCGGCATCCGCCGGCACCACGATGCTGTTGTCGTTTTCGTTCAGCACGCGGTGGCCGGTTTTGGTCACCAGTTCGCGGTTGAGGTTGAGGGCGAAACCGCCATCGCGCGAATACCGCGCGCCTTCGGGGGTGGAGATGGTGAAGTACCCGTCGCCGTGGATCGCGAAATCGAGGGAGTTTGATGTCTGGATCAGGTTGCCGATCGTCAGATCCGAATAGGTCGCGTAATCCTGGCTCTGGTGGATGGCCTCGCCGCCTTTCGGCGCGGTCACATAATCGGTGAACAGGATGTTGTTGGCCTTGAAGCCCGGTGTGTTCATGTTGGCGATGTTGTTCGCCGTGACCTCGATCTGCTGCTGCAGGGCCACCTGATGCGAAATGCCGATATAAGTAATGTTTTCCATTGTCAGACCACCTTGTTCTTTTGCACCTGCCCGGTTTTGTTTGCTCGAAGGCATCCGGTGCAGGCGTTTAACCCAAGACAACAGATGCGAGATCCGTGCCAGATGGTATTTATCCATGTTTTCAATGATTTGGGTTTCAGGCGGGGTGTTGCGATTGCCGGAAGACCGCTTTTGCCACGGTCAGCGCATGGAATTTTTTGCCCGCCCGAAAATTTCCGGAATAAACGGACGCAGCGCGCCCGGCCCCCTCGATAAAATGCGACTGACAAAATATATTAATCGTGGCACGATATATGCAGGGTTTTAAGGAGTTTAAGGGCAATCCCTCACATGGGTTGCCATAAGAAATTGGGGTCTCATGGCTGACGCTAAAAAAGCCAAAAGCGATGACGGCGAATTGAAAGCCGATCCGAAGAAACCCGGCGCGCCTGCGCCGGAGGGCGAGGCACCTGCAGTTGAAGGCGCCGAGGGCGAAGCCGCGCCCGCGAAATTCGGCAAAAAGAAAATCATCCTCTTCGCGCTTGTCCCGATCGTGATTTTGGCGGGCGGGGCCGGTGCCGCTTGGAAGATGGGATACCTTGATAAATTCCTGCACAAGAAACTGGATTGCAGCACGATCCAGGAAAGCGACGCCGATTATCCTGCCTGCATCGAGGAAATGGCCAAGGCCGCGAATGGCGGCCCGCCCGGCGTTTTCATGGCGATCCCCGACATGATCGTCAACTTGAACAGCACATCGAAACAGCCGCGCTTTTTAAAGGTCGCGCTGAAGGTGGAGCTGGAGGATTCAAAATCCGAAAAAGCGTTCGAAATTATCATGCCGCGCGTGGTTGACCAGTTTCAGGCTTACTTGCGTGAATTGCGCGTCGAAGACCTGCGCGGGTCGTCCGGCATGTACCGCATGAAGATCGAATTGCTGAGCCGCGTGCGCGCGGCAGCGCCCGACATTAAAATCCGCGACGTCCTCTTTCAGGAGTTCCTTGTCCAATGACAGCACCCCCGAAAAATCCCGCCGATATGGAAGTTACCGCCGAAGACAAGATGCGTCTGGAACAGGAATGGGCCGCGCAGCAGGACGAGGAAGCGACCGGACAGGACGAAGGCCGCATTCTGGACCAAAAGGAAATCGACAGCCTGCTGGGCTTCGACGATCCGGGCGGCAAGGGCGAAAAAACCGGCATCATGGAGCTGATCAATTCGGCGCTCGTGAACTACGAACGTCTGCCGATGCTGGATATCGTGTTCGACCGTCTTGTGCGCTTGATGTCGACCAGCTTGCGCAACCTGACTTCCGACAACGTTGAAATCTCGCTCGACCATATTTCATCTGTGCGTTTCGGCGATTACCTGAATTCGATTCCCCTGCCCGCGATGCTCGGCATCTTCCGCGCCGAGGAATGGGACGACCATGGGTTGATGGTCATCGACAGCTCGCTGATTTATTCCATCGTCGATGTGTTGCTGGGCGGACGCCGCGGCACTTCAGCGCTCCGCGTGGAGGGGCGCCCCTACACGACCATCGAAACAAAACTGATCGAACGCATGCTGCATGTCGTCTTGAACGACCTGTCCTCCGCCTTCGACCCGCTTTCGCCCGTCAGCTTCCGCCTTGACCGCATCGAGACCAACCCCCGCTTTGCGACGATTACGCAGAGCAACAATGCGGGCGTGCTGGTGCGCCTGCGCATCGACATGGGTGACCGTTCGGGCCGCGTTGAAATCATGATCCCCTATGCGACGCTGGAACCCATCCGTGAATTATTGTTGCAAATGTTCATGGGGGAAAAATTCGGCCGCGACACCATTTGGGAAACCCACCTGACGCGCGAGCTGTTCCAGACCGATATCCAGTTGTCGGCGATTCTGGGCGAAACGACCATTCCGCTGGATGACCTTGTCAACCTTGAAATCGGCTCTACCTTTATGTTGAACACCCGCCCCAATGATTTGATCGAGATGCGCGTTGGCGAACATGCGATGTTCATGGCCAAAGTGGGGCAGAAGCAGGGCCAGATCGCCTGCAGCATCGAGGAATATATCGAGCCCGAAAAAGCCGAGGACCAGTAAATGAACCCGATGGTCGGCCTGATATTCGACGTGATCATTCTGGCGGCGCTGGCGGCCACCATCGTCTATGCCCGCCGCTTGTCGGAACAGTTCAATAAAATGCAGGCCGATAAACAGGCGTTCGAACAGCTGATCGCGGCGCTGAACCTTGCCTCATCCCGCGCTGAAGGCGCGATCAAGTCATTAAAAGACGCCGTGCTGTCCGGCGGCGACCAGCTGCAGGACAAGGTCAACAAGGCGCGCGCGCTGTCGGACGAGCTGGAGATCATGATACAGGCGGGCGACAACCTGGCCGAGCGTTTGTCGGGTGCTGCCGAAAATTCGCGCGGGAAACCCGCTGCGCCCGCGCTCACTTCCCGCGCGGATATGGTGGAGGATGAAGACGCAACGCCCCAGCCCCGCACCCGCGCGGAAAAGGAATTGCTGGAGGCGCTAAAGGCGAAACAGCAGCCATGACCGAACAGAAGAAAAAGAAATTAAGCCCGTTCAGCCTTTTCAGCGCGCTTGCCGTCGTGGCGGGCGTTGCGTTCGCGTTTCGCCTTGTCAACGTTGTGGCCGTGATTGGCGAAGAAGCGGGCATCACGCGCGAAGCAGGCGCGCAGGAAACAGTCAACGAAAACCCGACGCCGCTGACCAAGGAAGAATTGCAAAAGGCTGTAGCCGACACCGCGCGCAAAACCCAAGACCTGCCCGATGCGGCAGTACAGCGCGAACCTGTCGCGCCTGCAACGCGCACAGGTCAGGCGAACCCGCCGCCCCCGGATGACGAAGATAACCGCGCCTTCAGCGCGTCGGAAGTCGAAGTATTGCAATCCCTGTCGAAACGCAGAGACGAGCTGGACAGGCGCGAACGTATGATCGGCGAGCGCGAGGCGCTATTGTCGGCCGCCGGACAGGAAGTCGACCACAAAATCGCGGAACTGAACCGGTTGAAAGGCGAGATCGAAGCCTTGCTGGGAAAACAGCAGAAGATGGAGGAGGAGCGCCTCGTCAGCCTCGTGAAAATCTATGAAGGCATGAAGCCCAAGGAAGCCGCGACGATTTTCAACACGCTCGACCTCGATGTGCTGCTGGAGGTAATTGGTCGCATGAACGAACGCAAGGCATCGCCGATTCTGGCGGCGATGGAGCCCGATAAGGCGCGTATCGTAACCATCCGCCTGTCGGAAAAAGAAAAACTTCCGGTGGCGGCACCCGCAGGCAAGCCTAGTGCCGCAGCACCTCCCGACACGCCGCTGAATTTGCCCAACCGCAGTGCCCCCACTCCTTAACATTTGATTAACCGCGATGCGCGACAATGGTTGAGGGGGGCTATAGCTGTGACCGTCGACAAAGACATGCACATTCTGGTCGTAGACGATTTTTACACGATGACCCAGCTTGTGCGCGGGCTTTTGAAAAGCCTCGGCTTCCGCAATATCGAGGAAGCGCGCGACGGCGGATCCGCCCTGCAGAAAATGGCGGAGCAAAGCTACGGCCTTGTCATTTCCGACTGGAACATGAAACCCATGAGCGGCATCGACTTACTGCGCGCCATCCGCGCATCGGGCGACAACGTGCCCTTCATCCTGGTCACGGCGGAGAACACCGTCGAGAACGTGCTGGAGGCAAAAGCCGCAGGCGTGAACGGATATATCATGAAGCCGTTCAACGCCGGTACGTTGAAATCGCGGCTGGTTGCGGTGCTGGGCGAGTTTTAAATATCAACTATTGCGCGGTGTGGCAGATGATGCGGGCTTTACCGCGTCCTGACGGTCAAGCTTCTCCCGCGTAATCTTCGCCTGCGGAAACTGCGCCTCGACAGTCTGTTTTAAAAATTCGTCCGCTTCTATTTTAGCCGCCTTGCGCCCGTCAACATGCAGCCATGTTTTCGCATAGGCCTCGATAATCTCGCCCTGCTGTTCCAGACCGAAATCGGAGAATTTTGAATCTTTTGTCAGCGTGAATTCATACTGGCCGAAATTCTTCAGCGGGTATTTCACATTCGTGCCCTGCCAGATATGCGTCATTTCGTGCAGGAAGAAACCGTATTTATACGCACCCTCGCGGCTGAAATCGGCAGACCGGATATTGTCGCCGAAAAAATCGGCGTGATGGGTGAAGGGCATGACAGTGCCCTGCTTGCCTTTCAGGAAATGCGTCCAGTCGGATGCGGCCTTGAAGTGCTTGCGGATTTTCGTGGCATCGACCTGATCGCCGAAAATCTGTTCGACCGCCTGCTGTTCGCCTTGGGTGAGTTTTTCGCCGCACCCGTTATAAACCGTCTGGATCAGCGCCGTATAGCCGAGGGTTGCGACCAGCGCGGTGCCGGCCACCGCCTTCGCAAAAACCCGTCCCAGCCTGCCGATGCGCCCCAAGCCCATAAACCGTCTTCCTGTGCCTTCATATATATGAAGGCATTATAATAGCGCATCAGCGCCATGATAACAATATGGAAAATATGCCTGTGATTCAGGCGGTTCAGGCCGCGCGGGGCGGCTTTGGCGTCTGTGCCTGCCGGTTGGCGGGGGCACGCGCCGCATCCTGACGGTCGAGGCCTTCGCGGGTAATCTTGGCCTGCGGGAACTGCCGTTCCAGAACATCGCGCAAAACCCGGTCTTCATCGGTCTTGGCCAGCTTGCGCCCGTCGGGATGGATCCAGCGTTCCGCATAATGCTCCACCAATTCCGCCTGCTGTTCCGTGCCGAACTGGCCGAAACGCGCGCCTTCGATCAGCTGGTAATCGTAACGGCCGATAGCGTGGTGGGAAAAGCGCATATGCTGCCCCTGCCAGACATGCGTCGCTTCGTGCAGGAAAAAGCCGTATTTGCTGCGGGTGTCTTTTGTATAGTCTTCCGACCATGCGGCGGGCGTGAAGAAATCGATATGGCTGAAGGGCGGCAAAACCGTGCCCTGATATTTGCGGAAGAAATGCGTAGGGTCGTCCTGTTCCTTGAAATGCTTGCGGATCTTGGAGGTATCGACCTGATCGCCAAAAATCTGGGTGACGGCCTGCGCCTCGCCCGGAGTCAGCTTTTCGCCCTTGCCCGCATAGGCAATGCCATGGAGCCCCGCATAGGCAACCCCGCTTGTCAGCAATAAACCGGCGACAGCCTTGGCGAAAATCTTCGCCAACTTCTTCACGCGCTTGAACGCCATCAATCGTCACCCCGTAACTGGTGCATCATGAATCTATATTTGTTGGATAAAAGGCTATCACACGTTCAAAATCGGTCAATGGTGTTTCGGAAGAGATTGATTTTGCAGTGCAGCAGGATTAAAGCTTGGTTATGAAGAAAGAAACAAGCAGCGATGTTTTGATTATCGGCGGTGGCCTTGCGGGATTGACGCAGGCGGCGGTGCTGGGGCGCGCGGGCGTCGATGTTGCGATCATCGACCGCGAGCCGCCATCGACCCATTTGAATGCTGCGTATGATGGACGCACGACCGCGATTTCCTTCGCGTCGCACCGCGTACTGCAGGCGGCAGGCGCATGGGATGCGATGACGAAGGATTGCTGCCCCATCCTCGATATCCGCGTGGCGGATGGCACCGCGCCGCAGTTTTTGCATTTCGCCACCGATCAGGATGCGAATGGCGAACCGTTTGGCTGGATCATTGAAAACCGCCTGTTGCGCAAATACCTGTTTGAAAATCTGCGCGGCATTGAAAATGTCACGCACCTTGCGCCTGTGGAAATATCCGAATTCGTGCAGGATGACGCAAGCGCAGGCGTGACGCTGAAAGACGGCCGTACGCTTTGCGCGCCGCTGCTGATTGGTGCGGATGGCCGCAATTCGCCTACGCGCAAGCATTTGGGCATCGGCGTGAAGGAATGGTCTTACGGACAGGCCGCGATTGTCTGCAATGTGTCGCATGACCTCGACCATGAAAATGTCGCGCTGGAACATTTCCTGCCCGCAGGCCCGTTTGCCGTGCTGCCGATGACGGATGACGACAACGGCAACCACCGTTCATCCGTCGTCTGGACGGTCGAGGAGAAGGAAGCCGCGAAGATCCTGAAACTCAGCCCGCAAAAATTCGATGCGCGGCTGCAGGAATTGTTCGGCGATCATCTGGGTGGTGTTGCTGCCGTTTCAAAACCGATGTCCTATCCGCTCGGCCTGCTCCACGCCGATACTTATACAGCTGCACGGGTTGCGTTGATGGCGGAGGCCGCGCATGTGATCCACCCGATTGCGGGACAGGGGCTGAACCTTTCCATGCGCGATATCGCCGTGCTGTCGGAACTGGTGGTGAGTCGCATGAAGCTGGGACTCGACATCGGCAGCCCGCAACTGCTGGCGGATTACGAAAACTGGCGGCGCGTGGACACGCTGCTGATGGCGGGCTTCACCGACCTGCTCAACCGACTGTTTTCGAACAATATGCAATCGGTCAGCCTGTTGCGCGACATGGGCATTGGAATCGTTGATAAAATTCCGGCGCTCAAAGGGTTTTTTGCCCGTCAGGCCATGGGTTTGGGTGGCACCGCCCCCCGCATTATACAGGGCCTGCCCCTTTAACCTTTTATTCATTTGATATTTATAGGTTTTTTCCTTGACGATTTTTTGAGTCTTGGGCAATCTAGAGTCTCAGGCTCTTGAAAAACAAGGATAAGCGCACGCCATGACCAAATCAGAATTGATCCTCAAGCTGGCCGAATTGAACCCGCATCTCTACCAGAGCCATGCGGAGCAAATCGTGGACACCATTTTTGAAGAGATTACAAAGGCTTTGGCGAATGGCAGCCGCGTTGAACTGCGCGGCTTCGGCGCATTCTCGGTGAAATCGCGCAAGGCGCGCATGGGCCGCAACCCCCGCACCGGCGAAACCGTGAAGGTTGACGACAAACGCGTGCCCTTCTTCAAAATCGGCAAGAAAATGCACGAACGCCTGAACGGCATCGTCTCCGATGGCGACGACGACATGAAGGACTAATCGCGGGAGTTTCCGTCCGTGAAGTACCTGACCTGGCTTATCACCATACCGTTAACGATTTTTACCGTACTTTTCGCGGTGTCGAACCCTGCGGAAGTTGCCGTGGGCATCTGGCCGATGGAAGAAACGCGCAAAATCCCCGCCTGGCTGCTCGGCCTTGGCATGGGCGGCGTCGGGTTTTTTCTGGGTGCATTGTTCGTCTGGATACTGGCGCAGCGCGCCTATTTCCGTTACTGGCAGGAGCAGCGGCGCGCAACCAGGCTGGAAAAAGAACTGGAAGCGTTACAGGCGAAACATGCCGCCGATAAAACCGATACCGTGAAAACCGAAACCGTCACGGCCCTGCCCGCACCGCCAAATGTGCCGGCACCCATCCGTGCAAATCTCCGCTAGTTAATTAAAAAGAAGGCTGCAGTTGCAGCACGTTCCTGGTGAACGGACGCGTGTAGCCGAGACGGCGCATGGCCTGATCGATCACATCGCGCGTCTCGGGGTCTTTTTCCGTCTGCTGATGGGTCTTCAGCGCATCCAGAACCGGCGCGGCATCGGCGCGGTTAGTGGTGGCGGTCAGCAGCCCATCGACGATATGACGGCGATAAAGCGGATCGGTTTCATTGCCAAGCGCGTTCAGCAAAATCGGCGCTGCGATATTCGCGCCGACCGTATCCAGCCCCGCGATATATTTCAGGTTCAGGATGCTAAGGCGGCGTTGGTCGCGCGTGGATTCGTCCGCCAGCTGTTTTTCCAGCACGACCGCAACAGCCGCCGGATGTTTTTCTGCCAGGCGCGCAAGGCCGTTGGCATTCCCCGACAGCGCCTCGATACGTCCGCCCTTGGCAAAGCCGTTCGCCAGCGCGTCAAGCGCGGCCGGAAATGACGAAGCGTTATAAAGCGCGATATTGGTGATGTTTTCGGCAATCTTGTGCGCGGCGAAACCGTCGGTTTCATGTGCCGCCGCCTGACCCAGCTGTTTCACCGCCGCCGCAGATTGCGACGCGTATTTCGTGCCCAGAGCCCCAAGGTTCTGCGCGTAATCGACGCGGACAAAGGAATCTTTTTCATTCAGGATCAGCTGGCCGATTGCATCGACCGCAAGCGGCGCTACCGCTTCGGATGCCAGACCCAGTTGCAGGATCGCAGCCTTTTGGTATCCGCGCGCGTAATCGTCGGTTTCACGTCCCAACAGCATGGCGATTGCGCCAGCCGCATTAAGCGTCTGCGCCGGATGCGCCAAGCCGATATCGCGGATCAGGCCTGACGCCATGTAACGCATACCCGCATCGGTATCGGTCGCAAAAGCGCCGAACAAAATTGCGGCCGTATTGCCGCCCAACAGGTTTGCATCCTTCACCGCCGCGTCACGCAGCAGTTTCGCCGTGATCCAGCGCGAGCCGTAATCTGTAATTTTGGGCAGGGCGGCGGCCAGTTGCTGTGCAGCGGGTGTCGATGCGCCGTTGAAGCTGCCGGCATAGACGGCCAGATCTTTGCGTGCCTCTTCGCGTTCCGTGATCGTCGTGTTTTTCTGTGCGAGGCGGTTGAGGGTGTCGCGCAGGTTAAAATCGTCGTTGGAAGCGGGCATGATCTTCTCGTCTGTTGTTTCAATTTCTTATCGTCCGGAGGGTTTTTCGCCGGAAGGGTCGAAAAAAGACGGTATCAATAAAGGTTACGCCTCCCTTAATGTTATGTCAATTAATCCGTTGTTAACCTTTTTAAGCGTTTGAATTAACTAATTTAATCTGATATATTTTTCATATTATGAAAGAATCAAAAATCGACCCCCAGCTGGTTTTCGAGGCCATCCGCAACGGCGACGCGGCAGCGGTCGAGTCGTATCTGGAACAAGGTACGGATACCGAGGCGCGCAACGACAGCAAAAACACCATGCTGCTTTTCGCCGCCGTGCAGGGCAAGGCACAGATCGCAAGCCTGCTGGTGAAGGGCGGCGCGGATGTGAACGCGCAGGGCCACAACAAAATGACACCGCTGATGATGGCGATGTCGTTCGGCATGAACAGCCTGGCGACGGAACTGCTGGGGAAAAATGCCGACACAACACTGACCGACGCTTTCAACAACACCGCGCTTGCCCATGCGAAGGGATCGGACAATACGCGCGGTATCGGCATGCTGCTGAAACGCCTGACGCAAGCCGAAATGCAGCAGGAAATGTTCAGGGCATTAAACGACGAAGATTTGCCGCTGCTGAAAATTCTGGTGAATGACCTGCATGCCGACCTGACCGAAAAAAACGCGCGCGGTGTGCCTGCCTATGATCTGGCCGAAAGCGCGTCGGATTTTGAAATCATCGATTTCGTGCGGGGCGCAACCGCGCAGCATGGCGCGAAACAATTGTCGGCGGGTATCGGCGCGGGTATCAGCGCGCCTAAAACCGCGCGTTTTACGCGCAGAGCCTAAGACCCCTTGTCGCCTGCCTTGTAGCTATCGAGGAAGCCTTTGAACATATCCACCTCGCCCGCGATTTTTAAAATCGTATCGCGATCGGACAGGCGCGAGGTGCCGCCTGTGCGGGTCACGACGCGGAAGGTATCGCGCTGCGTCGTTGCATCCATCGGCGACAGGTAGCGCGATTTGATATCGGCAAGCCCCGACGCATCACCCGCCAGTTTGTAACCGACCGCCGTATTGATGACCAGTTGCGCTTCGGCTTCGGTCAACCCTTTGTCCGGCTCCGGCAGCATGCCCTGCAGCGTCGCCGCCGCTTCTTTCCATTTGCGCGCGCGCCACAGCACATCGGCCTTCAGCTTTTGCGCGTCTGTCGAGTTCGATGCCGCGAGCACGGCAATCGCATCATCGGGGCGGTTCAGCTGCGACATCGCGCGTGCGCGCAGCAGCACACGTTCGTCATTCACCGCTGCCGCGCTGGCCGCAGGCACTGCGGAAATTGTCGAGAGCGCCTTTTCCGGGATGGAATCCAGCAGATAGACAGCTGCCAGTTTGTTATAGGTCGCGTCTTTGCGCGATGCCGGCATGTCGGCGGATTGCAGCTGCTGTTCCAGCAGTTTTGCGGCCTGACCCAGCAGATCCATCGTGATCAGGTTGTCGGCGAAATTCAGCGTGGCGACCGCGCCCCGTTCGCCATCGGGCATATAGGCGGAGAAACCGTTATAGATCGACACGGCCTCCAGCGGCGGCACGTTCTTCGCGCCGCCATTCACGAACAGGTCGATAAAGACGGCTGCCATTTCATCCTTGATAGGCTGGCTGTCGTCGCGCATGTTGTCCGCCAGCAATGCGGCGGTTTTCAAATCCTCGAGGCCGGACAGGTATTGGCGGTCGGCGATTTTCACGCGGCCGAGGCTTTGCAGCACCTGGATTTCCAGCCCGTCGCCGCGCCATGCGAAACGCAGGGAGTCGAGTTCATCAATCGCCGTTTTCGCAGGAATGATTTTTTCCTGATAGCGCAGCGTCGCCATCGCAAGGCTGGCCTTGGTGTGATAGAGGCGGTCGAGCCCCAGGGCGACAGGCCGCCACAACCGGATGGCTTCCTGCGGATTGCCCATCTGGCGCGCCGCCTCTCCCTTTAAATACTGGATCGCCGCGCCGTAATGCGGATCAAACCCGCCATCCATTGTATCCAGCGTGGCAAGCAGCATATTGGCATGTTCTGCCTTGCCGAGGCGCAGCGCGGATTCGGCCATGTAAATGGTAAAGGGCGCCGCGATATTTTCGGGATATTGCAGCAGCAGGTAATTGTCGGGCGGAAAGGCGCGGTTGGCCATGCGCCATTGCTCGGTCGCCGCCGCCGCGTAACCGACCCACAAATTCACTTCGCCATGCTGCTGGATCGCAGGATGCGACAGGTCGGCGATCGCTTCGTCGTAATGCCCCGCCATGGCCGATGCCGCGCCGCGCAGCGCGATGAAATTCGGGTTCTTGGCCATTTCCGGCGTGTCGGCTTCAATCAGGCGCAGCACGCCCAGTGTTTCCTGCCCGAAATTATTCGCAAAATACAGCAGTGCGAGTTTCATCAGCAGCGCATTTTTTTCCTCGGGGTTTTTCGCCTCCACAATGCCCATCTGAAGCGCGCGCGCGTTTTTGTCGAGCTGCATGATGCCGCCCTGCCGCCAGTTGGGAAAGTCGAACAGGCGCGATTCATCGCGGGAGCCGGCGCGTTCGCCGCTGCCTGCAACCGCGGACGGCCCGGCGGTCGCGCCCGGTGTGGCGGTAATGCCGTTCGGCGATGAAATCAGCACGAAGTTATCAATGCGCGTGACCTTCAACCCGTCGTTCAACGGGCGCACGATCATGCCGATGGAGGCGGGGAGGATTTCAAGATCGGCATAGCGGCGCGGCTGGTCGATGCGCTGCCGCTGATCTTCGGATGCGATGGCATACAATGTGTCGCCGACGGCGGGGTCGGTGAATTCGATTACGCGGCTGGCGTTCTTGATCTCCGCCATCAGTTTCACATGGCCGGTCGATTCATCCATGACGGTGTTGATACGGTTTTGCGCGGGCATCTGGTTCAGGCGGTTGGAAATGCTGATGCGCCATGTCAGGTTCTGGCGTTCCACGCTGACAAATCTTTGCTGCGGCAGGCCGTAATGGTAACCGGTTGCGCCCTTCATCTTGATGATGCGCGGGTTGCCCAGCAGTCCGGCTTCGGGCCCGGCTGCCGACGGGTTGATCGCGCCCGCCGCTTCGGTATCCAGCACGATCCACAGATTGTTGAAGCGCGAAAACACCGCAAGGCGCGTGGGTTCAATCGTCGATAGCGTGATGACAGTCGGCTGCATCTGCGGCGGTGCTTGCTGCTGCATCGACGCGGCAGCAACGGGCGGCGCGGTATCGGCAGGCGGCGCCGCATCCACAATCACCGGCGACGCTGGCGTATTCGGCGCGACCGGCATTTTTTTGTCGATGGCTTCGGTGATAGCGGCGATGTCCTTATCCAGTTGCTTGTCGGCAAGGCTCTCGGGCGTTTCGGCGGGCACGGCAACAGCGGTTGCCGTTCTGGTTTCGACAGCGGCGGGCTTCACATCCGGCTTGGGCGCAGGTGTTGCCTTTTTCGGCACCAGCGATACGGGCTTGCTTTCATCCGCTGAATCCGCAAATGCCCTGTCGGCGGCGTTTTTATCGGCGGGTTTTGCTGCAGATGCGATTTTCTGGGGTGCGGGCTTCGGGGCGGTTTTTGCAGGCTTGGCAACCTTCACCGCATAGACATCCAGCACGATTTGTTTTTCGATGCGATAATCTTTCACCGTCGCATTGTCTTGCAATGCGATGGTCATGCGCGTGGTGCCGTCGTTTTCATTCACAGTCTTGATGCTGCGGATGATTTTTTCGGTATCTGACGGAATTTTAAACGCGCTCGCGGTATCGAACACGATCACGATATTGTTGCCGTCGCGCGTGACGCGGTAGGCGGTCAGGCTGGAGAAATCGAAAACGACGCGCGTGTAATCCTTGTGCACGCCGATGCGCACGGGGATGTTTTTCTGCGCTTGCGCCAGCGCGGCGGGCAGCGGCGCGGCACAGATCAGCGCGCCCGCCACAAGGCATGGCAGCCACCGTCTATGCCAGACATCCAAACGCCGGGTCATACTGTTAAAAAACCATCCCCTGCCGAAACTAAAATCCCGTTCCCATGTTACACGAAAAAACGTGGAGAATCAGTCAGTAACAACCGAAACTTCCTTATTTTAACATAAAGCGCGGGAGGGGTGCGGCAAGAGACGGAGGCGGCGTTAACCCCCTGTCAGTCACCCCCGCGAAAGCGGGAATCCTGTCGGCGTCTTGCGCCCTGCCCCATCGCCGGGATGGCGAAGCAGTGGCACAGATAAAGAAAAACCCCGGCAACATGCGCTGCCGGGGTTTTTGAATTTCAAAGCCGTTCTTAGTAGTTCGGCTTGATCTTTTTCACGGGCAGGTCGGCGGCGACGGGTTCGTCGTCGATCATTTCGATCATGCCGTTTTCGGTCATGGAGAAACGGGCGGAGAACAGCGCGTTGCCGTAGAGGACCATGGCGGAGGCTTCGAACGCGCCTTCGGCGGTCTTGCCTTCGAAAGCGGCGGGGCGGATGGCGCCTTCGATCACTTTCTTGGTCGCGTCGTCCAGCTTGCCTTTGTCGAGCGCGGGATGGTCGAGGCTTTCCACGATCAGGAAGGGGCCTTCATCGCCATGCACGAAGTAGCAGAAGAAGCGCAGGTATTCGAGGCTGTTCGCATCGGAAATCTTGATCGGGTCGGCTTCATTCGCGTCATGGATGGGCGCGGAAGATCCGTCCAGCAGGAACATGCGGCCCTGTTTCGCCAAAAACCAGAACGGGCCAGTACCGGCCGGCCATGCGGTGTCGTTCACGCGCACAAGGCCGATCGAGGTGTAGAACGGCAGCTGGCACCATTCCGCGGTCGCGGACGCGGCGGAGGCGTTGTGCTTGCCCTGGATGGGGTTGATGAGTTTCAGGAAGGGCTCCAGCTGCGCGCCGACGACTTGCTGCCAGTTATACTGCTCGAACATAGCGGGATTTGCCTTTCCGGAAGAATCTGTAGAAACATTCGTTTGCGATGTTGTCATGACTCTATCCACATTACAAGGGATTGAAATTGTAGCCTGATTTTATGCGGCAACGCGCAATTTGTCCAGCAGTCTATCCATAAAGTTCTCGCACTTCACGACCTGCTCTTTGGCGATGAATTCGTTCGGCTTGTGCGCCTGCGCGATCGACCCCGGGCCGCAGACGACCGTGGGGATGCCTTTGTTGTGGAAGATGCCGGCTTCGGTCGCGAAGCTGACCTTTTCCGTCGCATTCGCGCCCGACAGCGACAGCACGAAATCGACCATCGGGTCGTCATTCGCGATATCGAAGGAATGGACGCCCGCCGTGTATTTGAAATGGAAGCCCGATTTGGGGTCCAGTTCCTTCATGCGGGGTTCAAGGTTGCGGAAGGCGTATTGGCGGATTTCCTCGATGACCGTTTCGGGGTTCACTTCGGGAATGTTGCGCACCTCGAGCGAGAATTCGCAGAGGTTCGGCACGATGTTGAGCGCCGTGCCACCCTTGACCATGCCCACATGCACGGTCGTAAAGGGAGGATCGAACTGCTTGTTGAACGGGCCTTCGCTGGCAAAGCGGCGCGCAACCGATTTGGAATAGGCGATCAGTTCCGCCGCATATTCAACCGCGTTCACCGAATAGGGTGCCAGCGATGAATGGCATTCCTTGCCATGCACGGTGCATTCGAGGTCGCAGATGCCTTTATGCCCCGTGATCGTTTTCATCATCGTGGGCTCGCCGACCACGCAAAGTTTCGGTTTTACCGCAGCATTTGCGATGTGTTCGGCGAGAGAGTGCGCGCCGAGGCAGCCGAGTTCTTCATCGTAAGACAGCGCGAAATGGATGGGGGCATTGAGCGGTTTTTTCAGCATCTCCGGCAATTTCGCAAGGGCGATCGCGATAAAACCCTTCATGTCGCAAGTGCCGCGCGCAACGAGGTTGTCGTTGTCATCGCGCAAACTGAAAGGATCGCTGTCCCATGCCTGCCCTTCGACAGGCACAACATCTGTGTGACCGGAGAGGACGATGCCCGCCTTGTCCGCAGGGCCGATGATCGCGTGCAGGTTCGCCTTGTTCTTGGTTTCGTCGTAAACCAGATGCGATTTCACGCCGTAGCCATCCATGTAGTTCTGCACCCAGTGGATCAGCTCGAGGTTGGACTTGACCGAGGTGGTATCGAAACTGACCAGCTTGGCGAGCATCTCGTGGGAGGTAAGGACGGTTTTCGTCATGATGTTCGGGCACACTTTCTTGAAAGGGCTAAATCGTGACATTTAAAATAGCCATTTCCGCGGGATATTCAATTCAAGACTGTGTTTTTGACGCTTGAAAACACGCGCCAAGTTTTTGATTTGCCTTAATAAAAAGACCTTCGCTCCCTGCCCTGCCGCACCTCCTTACCTGGGCTATTTTATTGACATAATGTGGTAAAAGATGTACAACCTATAACATAACAAAAACAACAGATTCGATACGGCGAAGTTGCAAAAGCAAACCGCCGCCCACATTTGAAGGTGTGACACATGCAAGAATTCAGCGAAACAGGCCTGTCCTGGGACCAGAGCGTTTTCAAAGCCTATCTGGCCTACGAAAAAACCCCCGGACTGAGTGGAGATTCCGAACAGCATCCGGTGCGCGTCGCGCAGCTTTTCAACAACGTCGCGGCATCCGATACGCAGTTGCAGGCCCTGAGCCTTCTTGCCTATATCCCCGAAGACGCCTATGGCCAGCTGGAACGCCGCTTTGGCAAGGAGACCACCGATTTCGCACGCGAAGTGTCCGCGCATATGCGTACAAACTGGGCGTATATCGATGAGGCATCCCCCAAGGTGAAAGCCTTCGTGATGGCCGACAACATCACATGGATCGACGAGCTGCAGAACAAGTTTTACGAGATCGCGCAGAGCGTGAACGAGGCGCAGGAACGCGGCGAACAGCCGCAGATACAGATGCCCATGATCCCGTCGCAGCGCGTGCTGGACAACATCGCGAAATTCGCGGTCAACAGTTCGGGCCTGCCCGCGCTGGATGGCGAGTTCATCGACAAGATCGAGGAATTCAGACGTTCCCTGCCTGAAAAACTGGAAGTATTCGGGCTGAAATCCGCGCCCGTGCCGGAATTCAAGCCCTTCGCCGAAACCGGCCTTTTGAACGACCCTGTCGTGAAAAACGCCTATGGCGCCCTGCAATCGAACCCGCGCGTGAAGGCGGATGACGCCGAAGTCGCGGTCGAAGCGGCGCAGCTGCTCAGCTCTACCCCGTCCACCCGCAACCCCACCGCAATTGCGGCGACACTGCTGGATGTCGGCATTGGCTGGCGGGGTCCCGATGATTTCAAGTTCCTGGGCAACCGCGTCAGCGATGATGTGCTGGACCTGTTTGAAAAATATAACGTCCGCGACCGCGGCGCGCCGGAAGGCATCGTGAATGCGCCCGTCGAATACCGCCAGTCGGCGCTTGCCTTCGCAACCGTCATTCTGCACCGCAGCCTAAAGAACCTCGACAAGATGTTCACCTTCATCGCCGACAACCCCGACCGTTTCGAGCCTGAACAGGCGAAGCTGATCAAATCGACGCAGCTGACGCAGATGGGTGGCATGGTGAAATCGGCGCAGAAATTTTTGGCCGAACTGGGCGACGCCGCGCAGGCGCCGGAGCTGAAAGGCCTTTACGAGACCAAGATCGAAACCGCGCAGGAATTCATCAAGGACAACACGCCGAAGCCGATCCTGATGCTGCCCGCGCCCAAGAAAAAACCGGGCAGGGATTTCGACCTTTAAACAGCCAAGATACCCCTGGACGACAGGGATTCGGGGGATGCCTTTTTGGAGGGGCATCCCCCTTTTTCTTGCCTCGTTGCAGCATTATTAACGCCATGATATATATAGTTTTTGGGCACTTGTTATTTTCACATAATAGGTTGACAGCCAATCCCTCCATTTGCTAGAAAGTAGTCTTCGCTGCCATATAACAGCGGGGAATAAACCCTGCTTACGAGGAGTGTATAAAAATGCAATTCAACGAAACCGGCCTGCCGCTCGACGCGACTGTTTTCAAGGCCTTCACGATGTATGCCAAAAACGCGGCGACCGCGATTACCCCCAGGGCGCGCGAGATCCAGCCCGGCGTCACGGCCGAAACGCCCGAGGCACATGACAATTATGCCGTGCGCGTGGCGCAGCTGCTGAATGAAACCGGCAACACCGACCCGCAGCTGCTGTCGCTCGCGCTGCTCAACGTCATGCCGCCGCAGACCTATGGCATCGTCGAAAAATCTTTCGGCAAGCCGATGATCGAATTGCTGAACGAAGCCGGCAAGCACAACAAGACCGCCTTCGCCTATGTCGCCGAAGCCAGCGAAAACGTGAAGCTGCTGACCCTCGCCGCATCGATTGCGACGTTCGAGGAATTCCGCGGCGAAGCGCAGAAAGCCGAAGAGATGCTGATGAAAATGGCCGATGGCCAGCAGCCCGCAAATGGCCGCCTGATGATCCCGATGATCCCCGACATGCGCGTCTATGAACGCCTGTCGGAAGTGCTGTTCGACAAGACCACCAGCCGCACGCTGGAGGAACATTTCCGCGAAAAACTGTCGGATTTCAAGAACGACAACGACCGCCTGAAAAACCGCATCATCGAAATGGGCCTGGCCGAACAACTGCCGCCGCAGATCGCCTATACCCTGAACCGCCCGGACAGCGCATCGTTCCGCTATCCGTCGTTCGAGGAAACCGGCCTGCTCGACACCCCGAAAGTGCGCGCGGCATATGACGTGATCACCACGCACCCCTTTGTGCCGCCTGAAGGTTTCGAAGCTGCCGTTGAAGTTGGCAAGACGCTGACCGATAAACTGGAAGCGCCGAACCCGACCGCTGTCGCAACCGGCCTGCTGATGACCGGCATGCAGCACATCACCCCCGAAGATTTCGAGTTCCTCGACAAAAAACTCGATTGGGATGTAACCGACCTGATGAAGAAATACGGCAAAGAAAAAGGCGTCAGCCCCCGCGAGCTGGCGACCGCGCCCGTCGAGATGAAACAAGTGCTGCTGGCGAACACCATCGCGTCGCTGTCCGGCATGCAGGAAGGCATCAAGTCGCTGAAGGAAATGATCGACCAGCAAGAAGACATTCCCGAAAAAGTCCGCCCGCTGGTGCTGGCTGAAAATCTGGAACGCATGCTGTTCATGACGGACATGATGGATCAGACCCGGCGCATGATCGGCAATTCCGAAGCACCGCAGCTGGACGCAATGTACAAAACCCTGATGAAGGAAGTCCGCGCCGAAATCGCGGAAAACATGCCGAAGAACCCGCAAGGCCCCTTCGGTGGCATGGGCGGCCCCGGTGGCCGTGGCCCGCGCCCCACTTCGCCCGGTGGACAAAGCTTTGATTTGGATTAATCAAAGCGGATAAAAAGATTACAAAATCCCCCGGTTGCAAAACCGGGGGATTTTTGATTCGGGTGCCGTTTAACGAAAACGCCGCCTTTTGCGCGTTATAAACGCGTTATCGGCGCATGGTTTTGAAAATAATTTTTTCACGCGGAAGCTCTTCACATCGCGCTGCATTCGCCTGTCACAAACGCGTTGTCACGAAATTTACGGTTGAAACATGAGGTCAAAGTTGAGAGAATTTAATCAGGCTCAGGAAGTGCGGGCGAAGATAAATCCAGAAAATCAAGGCAACCGTTAATCCCGCGCAGGAGGGACTATAATTTCTTGATGTTCTTTTCATCATACGCGCAGGAAATCGACCCGCCGCGCAGCGCATCGGGGATGTCGAAGGTGCGCTTGATGCCGGCGGCAAGGTCGTCATCAAGGGCATAGATGCTGGAACAGGCGACTTCGTCGCCCGGGTCGCCATTGACCAGCGGGCAGAACATCAGCTTCTGGCCTTCGAGGTCGAACATGGCCTGGAATGCCATTTTTTCAGACCCCTTTTTGGGCGACAATGGCACGTTTACGCGGGATTGCGGCGCGAGGTGGAATTCGGTTTCGTCGAAATCCTTCCACTGTTTGCCGAATTTGGCAGCACCAAGGCCGACGCGGCAATCAAGCGACTGCGAACCGGCTTCGCCGGTGGCGGGTGCCGCCATCGACGCCACATCGCTGTCGAGGGTGCGGAATTTCGGCTTGGCCTGCGGCTGGAAATACTTCGACAAATCCGGCATCTGGTCGCAGGCGGTCAGAAACAGGGGCAGCAGCAGGATCAGGGCTGCGGCGGGAAAGCGATTGCGAAAGAAAGAAGATATTTTCATGTCTTGCTTTTCATGGACTGGGTATATTTTAGTAGAGATATCAGCGCAAGGCCAAGACCTTTCTTGGATTTTTGCGGACGGCCGTTTTCTCCGTTAAAATCACAGCTTTAAGGCGGATAGTTTGTTCAAGCGCGTCACCCTGTTCCGGTTTTTCAACTTTCCCGTCAAGGCGGATGCCAGCTGGATATTCCTGTCCATCCTGATTTTCTGGACGCTGGTGAATAACTTCTTTCCCGCGCGCTATCCGGGACACAACCTTGAAACCTATCAGGTTATGGGGGCGGTCACGCTGGTGGGCGTGATTATTTCCATTATCGCGCACGAAGTCGCCCATGCGATCATCGCCGAATATTACCACATGCCGATCGAAAGCATCACGCTGTTCATTTTCGGCGGCGTGGCGGAGATGAAGGGCGAACCGTCGCACCCCAAGGGCGAATTCCTGATGGCGATTGCGGGGCCTGCGATGTCGGCGCTGCTGGGTATATTTTTCTGGGCGTCGGAAAACGTCTACATGATGAAATACGGCGCGGCGGATGCCGGCAGCCAGGTATTGGAATATCTGGGCGACCTCAACATGCTGATCGCCGTGTTCAACATGGTGCCGGCATTTCCGCTGGATGGCGGGCGCGCATTGCGGGCGGCGATCTGGCATTACAAGAATAACCTTGTGCTGGCGACGCGCATCGCCTCCGGCCTCGGCGCGAATTTCGCCTACCTGCTGCTGGGCTATGCGGTTTACAAAATCTGCTGGCACAACAACATGGTGCAGGGCATGTGGTATGGGCTGTTCGGGTATTTCGTGTATGGCGCGGGATTGTACGCCGTGCGCCAGACGGAAAGCCGCGCGCTGCTCAGTTCGGAAAAAGTCACGCGCTTCATGCATGACCGCATCGTTTCGGTATCGCCGGACCTGACCATTACCGATCTGGTGGACGGTTATTTCTACAAGCATTACCAGAAACTCTTCCCCGTCGTTGACCGCGGCAGGCTGGTGGGAATCATCACGCTGCAGGGCGTGTTGCAGCTGGATCGTGACAAATGGAGTTTCCTGCACGTCGCCAGCGTCATGCAGTCGCTGACCCAGCACAACACCGTCGACCCCGATACCAGCGCGGCGGACGCGCTGGAAGTGATGCAAAAACAAGCGAGGGATTCATTGCTGGTCACGCGCGACGGCACATTCATGGGCGTGATCGCGCTACGCGATTTGCTGGCCTATCTGTCGATCACGATGAAGGTCGACCGTGATCGCCCGGTTTTGACGAGCCGCGGCGCAGACGGGCGTTAAAGCGCATAGCCTTGGCCACCCCCGCGCAGGGATGACGACTCTAGGGCTTGCTTGCGTAATGCCCGTCATTCGCGGCGGGGCGTTTCAGCACGGGCTTGGTGTTTTCGGTTTTCGGATAGATGTCGTTGTTCATCGTTTCGACCGCCGTGGCAAGGCGTTCGATGGCCGCTGTCATCTTTTCCTGGTTTTCGATTATTTTTGACTGGTCGCGGCGGATGGCGTCGAATTCCTCGCGCAGTTTCCTGATCGCGGCGCTGTTGCTGCTGCCGGTTGATTCGACCTTGCTGACGGATTCTTTCAGGCGGCGGATTTTGTTTTGCGCGTCGTAATCCATCGTCATATTTTTGTCCTGCGGGTCATGGATTCGCCTGTTTCCGTACGGGGGCGCCCAGCTTGGGTTTATCCAGTTGCGGCGCCAGATCGGCGCGTAGCCCGCTGATTTCTTCGCTAAGCGTCTGGATGGCCTGGGCGATATTGTTGAAGGCGGATACTATCTGCGCGTCCGATTTTTCCTGGCGATCGTTCAACTGGCGTAAAAGCCGCGCATTCATCTCCTCGCCGCTGCGGATCGCGTCGCGGACAGACTTCACCAGTTCGTAATCGGTTTTATCCATCGGCATGGGATCAGCCCTCTTTCTTCGGCGCGGCAAGCTTGACGGGCTTGTCGAGCGTGGGGTTCATGTCGCGGCGGATCGCCTTCACCTCGGTCGCAAGTTCGCCGACGGCGGCGCCGATGCGGTTCAGCGCATCGACGATGATTTTCTGGTTGCCGACCACGACCTCGAAATCGCGGCGCAGGCGTTTTTCCGACGCCGTGATCATTTCCTGCACCTTGTTGCGGTCGTAGGAATCCATGCTTACGGCCCGCCTGGCGTTTTGGGCGCGGCGAGTTTCACGGGCTTATCCAGTTCGGGGTTGAGGTCTGAACGCAACCCCTTGATTTCGGATGTCAGTTCCTTCAGCGCGGCTGCGATGCCGCCCATCATCTCGATCATCTGGCGGTCGCGCTTGGCGGCGGCATCAAATTCGGCCCTGGTATGTTTTTTGACGATGTCTTCAATTTTCTGTTCGTCGTAATAACCAAGGCTGCTCATGGCTTTTGCCCTTTCGGCGCGGGCAGCTTCACCGGCTTGTCCAGTTCCGGGTTCAGGTCGGCGCGCAGCTCGCGGATTTCGCCGGTGAGCATTTCGAGCGCGGCGGCGACGCGGTTGAACGCGACCAGCATTTTCAGCTGGTTACCATCTGCCTGCACCATGTCTTCCTGCATCCTGGCGAGCGTTTTCTGCACGCGCTGTTCGGCTTCGGTGACGGCTTCCTTGATTTCGACTTTGTCGTAGTAAGTGAGCGTCATGGCGTTGCATCCTTCGGCTTGGCAAGTTTCGCGGGCTTGTCGAGCGCCTGCGGCCCGAGGTCCTCGCGCAGGCCCTTGATCTCGACGGTCAGCGCCTCCAGCGCGGCGGCAATGCGGTTGAAGCCGTCGCCGATATCACGCTTCAGGCGCTGTTCAGAGGCCTTGACCGCGTCTGTAATGTCTTTTTTGTCGTAGTAATCGAGGCTCACGGTTTTGCTCCTGTTGCGGGCTGGCCGAGTTTCGCGGGCTTGTCCAATTGCGGGCTCAGATCTTCACGCAACCCCTTCACTTCGGATGTCAGCGCGGTCAGGGCATTGGCGATGGCGTTGAAGGCCGCCAGCATCTGCACATCGCGCTTGCGCTGTTCTGCCTGCGCGGCTTCGGCCATGCTGCCCAGTTCGCGGATGTCGTGGCGGATGCCCCTCATCGAGTCATCGGCGTCGTCATAAGCGCTTACGCGTGAAAAGGCCAAAGGGAATCTCCGCCGTTATTCGGTAAAATGAACTGCCCTAATTAAGCAAATTTATGAAAATAAGTCAATTATTCCGGCCTGTCGCACGGCTTAAAAAAGCCTTGCAGACCCCATTTACAATAATTATGGAAATATTAAGCCGTTTTCGCCCGTTCAAACGCGCCGCCATGGTCCCGCGACCATTCGGCGGGGGAGGACAGGAATTTTTCGACCTCGGCAAAGGTCGCTTCCGGGAACAGCTGGCGCGCCCGCGCTTCGGCCAGCACATCGCGCCAAGTGGCAAGGTAATGCAGCGTCAGTTTTGCGTCGCTGAAGATCTGCGGGCTTTCCTTGTAGATGTTATAGAAGAAGACGGAGAACACATCATCGACCACCGCCCCGCCATCGCGCAGCGCGTTGCCGAACGCAACCTTGCTGGCGCCGTCGGTTGCGAGGTCTTCGACCAGCAGCACTTTCGCGCCCTCGGGCATTTCGCCTTCGATCTGCGCGCCGCGACCGAAACCCTTTGGTTTCTTGCGCACATACAGCATCGGTTTGGAGAGTTCTTCGGATATCCATGCGGCATAGGAAATGCCGGCGGTTTCGCCGCCCGCGATATAATCGACGGATTTGATGTCGCAGTTTGTCGTCAGCAGTTCGCAGGCCATGCGGATAATCTCGCGGCGCGGTTCCAGAAACGAAATCACCTTGCGGCAATCAATGTATACGGGGCTGGCCCAGCCGGAGGTGAAGATATACGGTTTTTCCGCGTTGAAATGCACGGCCTTGATATCAATCAGCAGCTGCGCGGTGCGTTGTGCATGTGTGGTCATCAGAACCACCGTCCGCCACCCGGGCGGCTGGGCGGTTTAAAAATCCAGAAATTGCGCACAAGGAACATGAGGATCAAAAACAGCGCCTCGATGCCGAGCGCGCCGATGATGGCGAAGGGCCAGCGGAATTTTTCGATGCTTTCGGCATCCAGCACCACCGACATGTTCAGGACCCAGGACGCGCAGATCATGGCGCAGGCGCCGATCACCGACCAGTTGAAAACGCTGACCTGTTTTTCATTGGCGTATTCGGGCTTCCAGGCAAAGAAGGCCCAGGCCACGGCAGCGCCGATAAAAAACATCAGGGCGATAAGTGGGCCCATGCGTCTGGCTCCTCATGTAAAAAAGCACCGGATATTCCGGTGCTTTTTTGTAGCCGTTTTCGGGCTGTTAATCAACCATTTGCGGCCCTGCCGCGGGGCTATACGGCTTTAAGCGCGCTGCGAGGCCGAAAAGCTCTGGGCATGGAAACTGTCCAGCACGCGCTCGAACTTGCGGCGGGTTTCGGCGGAAAGCGGGGCGAATTCCGCCCCGATGCCACGACGGACCGCACGCACGACCTTGCCGGTCTGCTGGATGCTGACGGTTTCATTGGGCAGGCGGAAACGCAGCTGGAACTGCACGCGGTCGCCCACCACCAGCGAGGTGCCGGGGGGCGGGTCAAAGAAAAAGCCGCCCATGCTCCAGTCCTTCAGGTGGAAAGACCGGTCAGCCACGACCACTTCGGCCTGCAGCGCGGGATGACGGACGTATTTGCGGCGCGCCTGCGCGTCGTCTTTGTTGAGACTGCCATCGCCAAGGCCTAGTTTCTGCAGAATCGTCTGGATGATCATTTTTCGATGCTCCCTGTTCTGTCCCGTAATACAGTCCGGTTTCTTAAACACCTGCTATAAATCATAAGCCAAATCGGGATAAATTCAAGTTTTTCAATGTCATAACTTGGAAAGTGAAGGTCAAAACGCAGCAAAATGCCAATATTATGGAGAAATGCGGGCAAAAGCCCCGCTTTCCCTTGACTCCATTGCCCCCCATCCCCTATATATTTTCTCCATAAAGCAGTAGCTATTGCTGCAACCGTGATCTGGCTCGGATTGGCTGCCTCGATGACGGTTAAATCTTGAAAGGAAACCAAAATGCCAAAGATGAAAACGCACTCGGGCGCGAAGAAACGCTTCAGTGTCACCCGCCGGGGTAAAGTGCAGGCTCGCGCCGCACATAAACGCCACCGCATGAGCGGTAAATCCAAACGTATGAAACTCGCTGGTTGCTCGACGCTGATCCTGAACGGATCGGATGCCCGCATCATTCTCGACGATTTCATGCCCTACCAGCGCAAGCTGCAGCGCAAGAAACGCCGCTATGACGGCCCTAACAAGAAGGAAGCCGCATAATGGCACGCGTCAAGGGAGGCACAGCCTCGATCAACCGCCACAAGAAAATTCTCGAACTGGCAAAAGGCTATCGCGGCCGTGGCAGCAAATGCTATCGCGTCGCCATCGAAAAAGTCGAAAAGGCACTGCGTTACGCATACCGCGACCGTCGCAACAAGAAGCGCGACTTCCGTGGCCTGTGGATCCAGCGTATCAACGCTGGCGCGCGCCTGAACGGCCTGACCTATTCCACGCTGATGAACGGCCTGAAACTGGCCGGTAACCAGCTGGACCGCAAAGTCCTGTCGGACATCGCGATCCATGACGCAACCGGCTTCACCGCCATCGCCGACCAGGCGAAAGCGGCGCTGGATGCGCAGAAGAAAAAAGCGGCTTAAGCTTTTTTCGGACACGAATAAAAAAAGCCCCGGTGCAAACCGGGGCTTTTTCTTTGATCTTTTTTGAAAACTTTACGCGCCGTTTTTCTGGGCGGGGCCGCCGGCTGCCGCTTTTTTCTGCGCGCCGAGGCCGTAGGCTTCGATGGGTTTTGCGCCGTTCGGGTCGAAGCCGCGCGCATCTGCGGCCACGGTGCCGAATTCCTGCTTGATGGTGGCATTCGGATCGACCGTGCGCGATGCGCCGATCTTGTCTTCGGGATTGTAATTGACGTCTTTCGCGTTGCGCGCGCCAACCGAAGGTTCATTCGGCTTGATGCCGCGCTTGCGTGCGAATTCGTCGGTGTTGATCTTGGTCGATTTATCAAGCGCGCGGTCGATCTTGCGCGACATGCCCTCCAGCCCCTTGGACAGCGGCATGACGACGAGGCCGCCGAAGCCGACGCCTGCAACCTTGGCCGCGATCAGCATCGGGATGACGGCGATGTTGGCGGGGCCCATGGTCAGGACGGCGATGGTAAGCCCGATGGTCGCCGCGCGTTCCGCAATGCGGCCGATGCGCGACGCGTGGAAGCCGTGCTGCGACGGTTCCTGAAAGGTGACTTTGCGGAACAGTTCGCCGATTGTGTATTTGTGTTCTGCCGGTTCGTTGAGCCAGCTGAGCGCGTTTTCCATCTTGCTGAAAAATCCGCGTTCGGGCAGCGGCATCTGGTTGATGTCGAATTCCTTGTTGCTTGCGCCGATTTCGGTCGGTTGTGTCACCATGCTATCTCATCCCTCTGGGCAAATCTTTTTTGTTCTCGCGCTTGTATTCGCGCTCTGCGGTATGGCGTTCAAGACGCTCGGCTATCGCGGCCATTTTGTTCACGACGCCGCTGGTGATGCCGGCGGCGACAAAGCCCACGCCCTTGGCGACCAGCGGAACCAAAAGGATCGGCGCGAAAGAGCTTTCGGCGACGCAAACCGCAACCGTGGCGGCAATGCCGACCACCATCGTGGCGCGCTCGACGATGCGTGCAGCGCGGCCCCAGTTAAGGTCTTTGCTGCGCATCAATTCGCCGTCGGTCGCCCAGTTGACGGCCTCGCCCAGCGTGAAGTGACGCGACGGCGGCTCTGCCAGCCAGTTGAATTTATTGCTCAGCGATATCGTGAAATCCCTGAAACTCATGACAAACCCCGCTTTACACCCGTTAGTAATAGGATAACCGCCTTTGAAAGTTATGTCAATTGAACGGCCGGACCTGATTCTAACACCTTGATATTATAATATAATATGCCAATAAAGCCGGTTTTGTCGACCGGAATATTTCAGAATCAGGTTATGTTTGCAAGCGCCTGTCCTATCTGGTTAATTAGCACTTATGGCTCGTCCCGCATCATTATATGTCTGCCAGTCCTGCGGTTCGTCCCACAACAAGTGGGCGGGCAAGTGCGAAGCGTGCGGCGAATGGAATTCGATGGTGGAAGAAGCCAAGAACGACCGCCCCCCGCAAGGCCTCGGCCGCGCCAAGGGCCGCGTCATTGAATTGCACCCGCTGGAAGGCGTATCGGAAGTACAGCCGCGCCGCGTGGTGGGCATCAACGAATTCGACCGCGTTACGGGTGGCGGCCTCGTGCCCGGATCCGCGCTGCTGATCGGCGGCGATCCCGGCATCGGCAAATCGACATTGTTGCTGCAGGTCACCGCATTGTTGTCGCGCAAGGCATCCTGCGCCTATATCTCGGGAGAGGAATCGCTGGATCAAGTCCGTATGCGCGCAGGACGTCTGGGATTTGCGAAGGAAAAAGTCGAGCTCGCCGCCGCGACGAACGTGCGCGATATCATTGAAACGATCGAGCGCCGCAATTTCGATGCGGTCGTGATTGATTCAATCCAGACCATGTATCTTGATAACCTTGATTCCGCGCCCGGCACGGTCGCGCAGGTGCGCGCATCGGCCGCCGAGCTGATCCGCGCCGCGAAAAAACGCGGCACCTGTTTGCTGCTGGTCGGCCATGTGACCAAGGAAGGCCAGATTGCAGGCCCGCGCGTTTTGGAACACATGGTGGATACGGTTTTGTATTTCGAGGGCGACCGTGGCCACAGCTTCCGCATTTTGCGCGCCGTTAAAAACCGTTTCGGCCCGACCGATGAAATCGGCGTGTTCGAAATGGCGGAACAGGGCCTGATGGAAGTGCCCAACCCGTCCGAGCTGTTCCTGTCGCAGCGCCAGCGCGAAATTTCCGGCAGCGCAGTTTTCGCGGGCATGGAAGGCACGCGCCCCGTGCTGGTCGAAGTGCAGGCGCTTGTCGCGCCCTCGCCCTTGGGCACGCCGCGCCGCGCCGTGATCGGCTGGGATCAAAGCCGGTTGTCGATGGTGCTGGCGGTGCTGGAATCGCGCTGCGGCGTTGTGATCGGGCCGAATGACGTTTACCTGAACGTGGCAGGCGGATTGAAGATCAATGAACCGGCAGCAGACTTGGCCGTTGCCGCGGCGCTTGTCAGTTCGCTCTCCGGCGTGCCCGTGCCGCATGACATGGTCGTGTTCGGCGAAATCGGTTTGTCGGGCGAAGTGCGCCATGTGGCGCAGGGCGACCAGCGCATCAAGGAAGCATCCAAGCTTGGATTCAAAAATGCCATGATCCCGCATCTGGCGGGCAAGAAACCGCTTGCCGATCACGGGCTGCGCCTGACGCAAGTAAAACAACTGCAGGATATTTTACCGCTGTTTTCGGAGGAAAAGAATAAATGACACCCGCCGCGCTCGACATCATCATCGCGATCATTTTGGCCCTGTCCATGCTGGTCGCCTATTTCCGCGGCATCATCCGCGAAGCCTTCACCATCTTCGCGCTGATCGTCGCGACCTCCGTCACGTATTTCGCGGGCGAGATCATGATCCCCAGTTTCAACAAATGGCTGAAGGTGGATGAACGCGGCGAACAGGCCGCAGCCGCCATCAGCAAGGGGGCAAACGACGTGGCGCAGGCCGCGATTGCCAAGGAACACCTGATCATGGACGTGCTGTCGCCGGAAAAGACCGCCGTTATCCTGTCTTACCTTTCCGTTTTCATCGTCATCTACCTCATCATGTCGCTGGTGGGGTTCTTCGTCAGCCGCGCGGTGAACGAGGCGGGGCTTGGCGTCATGGACCGCGTGCTGGGTGCGGGCTTCGGCCTTGCGCGCGGCTTTCTGGTCGTGTTCCTGTGCTTCCTGCCGATTTCGTTCCTGGTGAAGGCCGACAATTTCCCCGACTGGGCCAAAAATTCGGTGAGCGTGCCGATTTTGCAGGATACCGTCGCCTATGTTGATAAAAAGGTCGACCTGCGTAAACTGGTTGCCGATAACGGCAAGGAGATCATCAGCAAGATCAACATGAAACCGCTGGCATCGTCCAAGGCGCAGGCCGAAGCGCATTCCGTGACCGAGGATGACGAGGAAGAATTGCAGGGCGAGCTGTTATCCGATGAACGCCGGGCGCGCCCCTGATGGCACGCACCGCAAAAAAGCATTCACCCAAGCACGCGCAGGGACATTCGCCGTGGCGCATCCGCCTGTTCGTGCTGGTAGTGACAGGCCTTTGCGCGATTGCCGCATTTCCGGTAATGTTCGACCGCAACGCGCTGCCTGAATCAGTGCGTGATAACCGCGCCGTCACGAAGCTCTATGAAACGCGTGACCGCGTGATGCTGGTCGCCAGCCGCGTGATCCACGGCGTGCCGGCAACGCCGGAAGAGGCAAAGCAGCAGGGTTACCCGAAAGACGACCGCAAAAAACTTGAAACCATCATCAGCAAGGGCGCGCAGGGCCATGATTAAGACATCCCAAAAACGACTGGCAGGCCGCGTGGCACTGGTGACCGGCGCATCGCGCGGCATTGGCGCCGCCGTTGCCAAGGGTTTTGCCGCCGAAGGCGCGCATGTGATTTTGCTGGCACGCACGCAGGGCGCGCTGGAGGCACTGGACGATGAAATCCAGTCCGCCGGCGGCACGGCGACGCTGCTGCCCTTCGATCTTGCCGAAAGTAAAAAAATCGGCGGCATTGCGCCCGTGATCGCGGAGCGTTTCCGTCGTCTTGATATTCTGGTCGGCAATGCCGCGATGCTGGGCAACCTGTCGCCCGTCGCCATGTCGGACCACAAGGTGTTCGAAGAAACCTTCAAGGTGAATTTTTTTGCCAATTACCATTTGATCCGCAGCCTCGACCCGCTGCTGCGCGGATCGGATGCGGGGCGCGCCATTTTCGTGACGTCGGGCGCCGCGCATATGCACAGCCCGTTCTGGAGCGGTTATGCCGCATCGAAGGCCGCGCTTGAAAACATGGTGGCGACCTATGCCGCCGAAACCGCCTATAGCCCGTTGAAGGTCAATATCATCGACCCCGGCGCGGTGCGCACCGATATGCGCCATGACGCCTTCCCGGGCGAAGACGCGGGCGCATTGCCCACGCCCGACAGCGTGGTGGAACGCTTCATCGAACTGGCGGTGCCGTCTTGCGACAAGACGGGCAAGATCGTCAAGGCCGCATGATGGCAATAGCATGAGCATTGCCAACCCCTACCTGCACGGGCGTGACGACCAGAAGATCCTGAACCTGAAGCGTTGGGCGAGCGTTGCCAGCATCACGGTGGCGTTGATCCTTGTCATCACCAAGCTGTTTGCGTTCCTGACGACCAACTCCGTTTCTATCCTGTCGTCGCTGATGGATTCCGCGTTTGACGGATTTGCGTCGATGGTCACCATGATGTCGATCATCCACGCGGCAACGCCGGCCGATGAAGAACACCGCTTTGGACACGGCAAGCTGGAGTCATTATCCGCGCTTGGACAGGCCGTGTTTGTCTTTGGCTCGGCTATCTTTTTGATTGTGGAAAGCATGCGGCGCTTCGTGACGCCCATGGCTGTGCACGAGCCCGAAATCGGCATCAATGTGATGATATTCTCGATGGTGATGACGGTATTCCTGATCGGCTTCCAGACCTTCGTGATCCGCAAGACCCGCTCGATTGCGATTTCGGCCGATCATATGCACTACAAGGGCGACCTGCTGATGAACCTCGGCGTGTTTGCGGCGCTAGCGCTCAGTTACTACAGCAGCTGGCCCTATTTCGACCCGATCATCGCCAGCATTATCGCCATGTCATTGCTGTGGGGCGCGTTTCATATCACGCGCGAGAGCTTCGATATCCTGATGGACAAAGAGCTGCCACAGGCCGACCGCGAGAAAATCCTGAACCTTGCCAGTTCGCACCCGATGGTTGAATCCGCGCATGACCTGCGCACGCGTTCCACCGGCGAGCGTATCTTCATCGAATTCCACATCGAGGTTGACGGCAAACTGAGCGTCGAGCGCGCACATGAAATCACGGAAGACCTTGAAAAGAAAATCTACGACGCCTTCCCGACATCCGAAGTCCTGATCCATCAGGAACCGGCCGGCATCGAACATCACCGCATTGATGATGTCATTCCGGCGGCGGCGACAACTTGATTTCAATACCGACTATTTAAGGCAGTAAAAATTGAAGCCGAGAATGCACTTTAAAAAAATCTGGTTCGACGAAGACGTCATCGAATTGCAAGTGAGTGTTTGCGATGGTAGTTCCGTTTTCATGAATAGCACTTATGCTGGTTGGGAGGATTTAAAGGTAAAGACAAAAAATATTGATAAATTTAGGTCGCATACCTTTGGTGGCCTGCACGATCTGACTTTTGGGGCGTTTGGCCCAGAAATAGCTAATGGTGCCTTTCAAGCACGCTTACATTATTACAGTCATAAACATCTCTACATTTCTACGAAACAGCAGTCTGAATATTTCGAATTTAGTGTAATGAAAGTAGCAAGTGAAGCGAACCTCTTCCTTAAATCGGAAGCCGCATCGTTAGATAGATTTGTGTTGGAGTTTGCAGCACTCGCTAACGGCAATGCCGACGAGGCAACCCTGGAATGCCTGCCAACCTAAGCAGACAAAACTTCCCTAATCCTTATACGGGTTCTTCGACGCCTTCAGCACGATACGCACCGGCACCGACGGCAGATCGAAATCGCGGCGCAAGCTGTTCACGATGAAGCGTTCATGCGCTTCGGGATAGCCTTCGGTGTTCGACATCCACAAGGCGAATGTCGGCGGGCGGGCCTTGATCTGCGTCATGTAGCGCAGGCGGTTCTGGCGGCCCTGAATCAGCGGCGCGGGGTTTTGTGATTCCATCACGCGCAGCCAGCGGTTCAGCCTGCCGGTCGGCACGCGGCGGTTCCACAGCGCATAGACATCCAGCACCGATTGCAGCACGTGGTCGAGGCGCTTGCCGCCGTTGAGGGCGGAAATGGTGAGCAGGGGCACGTCGCGCACCTGCGCCATCTGTTTTTTCAGCTGGTGCTGCAATTCATCCAGTTTTTCGGCGCGATTTTCGATCATGTCCCATTTGTTCGCGACAACGACCAGCGCGCGGCCTTCGTCGATCACATGGTGGGCGATGGTCAAATCCTGTTTTTCAAATTCGGTATCGGCCTCGACCATCAGAATCACGACCTGCGCAAGGCGGATGGCGCGCAAGGTATCCTGCACCGACATATGTTCGATGATGTTGTGGACGCGCGCGCGGCGACGCATGCCGGCGGTATCGACCAGGCGCATTTTGCGCCCGTTGAATTCCCAGTCCACATGCACGGCGTCGCGCGTGATGCCGGCTTCGGGCCCGACCATCGAGCGCTCTTCGCCCAAAATCGCGTTCATGAAGGTCGATTTGCCCACGTTTGGGCGACCTACGATGGCGACCTTGATCGGGTTGTCGAGGTCTTCGACCTCTTCTTCGTCGCCGAAGCCTTTTTCGTCGCCTTCATTATATTTCTGGAAGTAACGCTCAAGGTCTTCTTCCTCGGTCAGTTCCGGCTCGGGCGGCGTTGCGGCATCGACCAGCGGGCGCAGCAGCTGGTACATATCCTCCATCCCCTGCCCGTGTTCGGCCGAGATGGGAATGGGATCGCCAAGGCCAAGCTCATACGCCTCGTACATGCCGTCAATCGCCTTGCTGCTTTCGCATTTGTTGACCAGCAGGCCGCATTTGATTTTTTGTTTGCGCAGCCAGAGCGCGAAATGCTTGTCCATCGGCGTCAGGCCGGTGCGGGCATCGACGACGAGGAAGGCGAAATCGGCCTTTTCCAGCGCACGTTCGGTCTGCGTGCGCATGCGCCCCTGAATGGAGTCATCGAATGTTTCTTCGAGACCCGCCGTGTCGATGACCTTGAATTTCAGGCCCATCAGCTCGGCATCCGCCATGCGCCAGTCGCGCGTCAGACCGGGCGTGTCATGCACCAGCGCAAGGCGTTTTCCCACAAGGCGGTTGAACAGGGTGGACTTTCCGACGTTCGGACGTCCGATGATGGCAACAGTGAATGTCATATTTTTTTCTATCGATAAGCCCTGAGCACGCCGTCGGTCGTGAGCACGATCAGGGTCTGGTTCGCCACGAGGGGCGGCAGGTTCGCGTTTCCGCCCAGTTCCTGGGTACGGATGATTTTGCCATCCTGCGGATTGACTTCGGCCATATTGCCGTCGGAAGACACGACGATCAGGCGGCCACCGGCCAGCACAGGGCCGGACCAGACAACGGGCTGTTCGCGGTCGCCGTCTTCGAAACGCGGCAGGGGCGTGATCCAGCGGACATCGCCATGAGCGCGCGTCAGCGCCAGCAGCTGCTGGTCGGTCGATATGATATAGACGGTGTCGCCAGCCGCCCAGGGCATTTCGGTGGAGCCGATTTCGCGCTGCCAGATGCGGCTGCCCGTGACCTGATCCAGCGCAACCATGCGTCCGGAGAAGCTGGCCGCATAGACCACGTTCTGGTCAATGACCGGCAGCGATTTGATGTCGGAGATAGATTCAATCGACCCGTTGCGGCGCACGGCGGAGAGGTTGTCTTCCCATGCGATCTGGCCGTTTTCGGGGCGCAGGCCAAAAATTTCGCCCGATGACAGCGGCAGAACGACCAGTGTCGCATCGGCCGCAGGCGAGGCGGAGCCCAGCAGGTTCGTCGTTTCGCTGACGCCCGCGTAATCCCACAGCGGTGTGCCGTCCTTCGCGCTGAAAACGGCCAAACGGTTATCGAGCGTCACGGCATAGACGCGGTCATCCATCACGGTGGGGGCGGAGCGCACGGGTGCGGGCAATTCCGCGCGCCAGATTTGCGCGCCTGTCGCGGGGTTCAGCGCCTGCAGGTATTTATAACCGTTGGATGCGAACAGGCGACCCGAGGCATAGGCAAGCCCGCCGCCGACCGCGCCATCGTCTTCGTCTTTTTTCGGCACGATGGATTTGCGCCATTTGCGGCTACCGTCCTGCAGGTTGAAGGCCGACAGCAGACCTTCGGAATCGAGCGCATAGACGGTGTTTTCGGCAACCACGGGCGTTGCGGTGAGGGGGTTGCGTTTGTCGCCGCCGCCGCCGATGGAGGCCTTCCAGACGCGCTCCAGTTTATCGCCCAGTTCAAGCTGGCCCAACGCATGGTTGGGATAGCCGCCGCGTTGCGGCCAGAACTGGTTGACCCAGGCATCCGGCAGCTCGACCGTTTCATCCTTCAGCGCGGGGTTCGGCACCAGATCGTTCTGCAGCTGCAGCACCGAAATGCGCTCGCCCTTCAGCGGCGGCGTCAGGTCTTCGTCGCTGAACAGCGATTTCACCTTGGCGCAGGACGACAGGGCAAGAACGAGGGCGAGGCAGGTTGCGATGCGGGGGAGCTGTTTCATCAGGGTTTGGCGGCTTTCTCGGGCGCGGCACCTGCGGGCTTTTTGTCCGCCGCCGGGTCTTTTTTGAACGGCACGGTTTCATTCGCCGACGCCGCATAGAATTCATGCAGCGTGGTGGCGCGCAGGCGGGAATCTTCGGGCGCATCGGCGCTCGACGAAATCGCTTCCAGTTTCGATGCCGCTTCCTTCATGTTGCCTTCGCCGGCATAAACCAGCGCGTCCATTTCCAGCGCGGTGTAGCGGAACGGTTCTTTCGCGCCCGACATATCCGCCAGTTCCTTGTGCAGTTTTTTGGGATCGTCGGTGCCAAGGCGCAGGTTGAGGCTGAGGATACTGGCAAGGTCGCGCAGTTCGCGGTCGGCGGACATGCTGCCCGCGATATCGGCATACAGTTCAACCGCGCGCGCGGGGTTGCCGTTTTTCACATGCAGGCCGGCCGCCGAAAATTTCGCGAGCGCCGCGTGGTTCTTGCCGGAGACATTGGCGAATTCGGTCAACGATTTGGGATCTTCGGATTTGATCGCCGCCATCAGCTGGCCGGTGCGCGCCATGTTCTGTTGATAGGTGTAGCCGCGCCACCAGGTCAAACCCGCCGTGGTCAGGATGGCCAGGATGATGCCGCCGATGATCCAGTTACGGTTTTCGATCCAGAATGCCTCCAGCCTTTGCTGGCGCAATTCATCGTTCACTTCCTGCATCACATCCGACATGGCTTTGTCCTTATTTTATAAGCCCTAATTTCCGCGTCATCATCGCTAAAACAGGCCCTGCGGGTCAAGCAAAACACC
>JBBRVE010000010.1:0-49660 GCA_038247245.1 Bdellovibrionales bacterium
CGGCCTCCAGCAATTCTTTGTCGGGGCGCGACATATCGACGGAAACAATATCGCGGCGCGGCGTCATGACGGTATGAACGGGGCGCGCAGCGAGGTTCAAAACCCCGCGCAACATCTGTTTTTCCGATGACGAGAGCACGCCCGTTTGCGCGGCTTCGGCCAGCACGGCGTTTGCCTCGCGCATTTCCTCGACGTTTTCGAGCGGTTTTGCGCCCATCAGCTTCAGGATCGCGTCCGCCGTCCGTTCACGCACATCGGTCGTCTTGACCCGTTTTTTCAGCTTGGCCTGCGCGAACTGGTTGAAGCTTTCGACGATAATGGAGAAGCTGATCGCGGCGTAAAGATACCCCTTGGGCAAATGGTATCCAAAACCGTCCAGCACCAGGCTGAAGCCCACCATCAGCAGGAAGCCGAGGCAGAGCATGACTACGGTCGGATGTTTATTGACGAAGGCCGTCAGCGCCTTGCTGACGGACACCATGATACCGATCGCAATCGTGACGGCGATGATCATGACCATCAAATGTTCGGTCATGCCGATCGCCATGATGACGGCATCGAGCGAGAATACGGCATCCAGAATGACGATCTGGATAACGACCATCCAGAACTGCGCCTTCAGCGCGGGCCCCTTGCGGTGGCCGTGGCCCTCGATGCGGCCATGGACTTCGGTGGTGGCTTTATAAAGAAGGAACAGCCCCCCGCCGACCAGGATGCAGTCGCGCGCGGAAAAATCACGCCCGGCAAGGTTCAGCCACGGCGTTGTGAGCGAAGCCATCCACGAAATGGCGGCCAGCAAAACGATACGCATGGCAAGGGCGAGGAACAGCCCAAGCTTACGGGCGCGATCACGCTGTTTCTGCGGCAGCTTGTCGACAAGGATGGCAATAAAGACGAGGTTGTCTATACCCAGCACAAGTTCGAGCACGATCAGCGTGATCAGGCCCGCCCAGGCGGTTGGATCCATCAGCCATTCCATTTAAGGACAGCCTGTATGCATTGAGTTTAAGCCTATCAGGTTTTTTCGACTTGGCTGAAATCCAGTTCGACCGGCGTGGAACGGCCGAAGATCGAAACGAGGACCTTGAGGCGGCTTTTCTGTTCGTCGATTTCCTCGACAACGCCGTTGAACGAGTTGAACGGGCCGTCGCAGACTTTGACCTGTTCGCCGATTTCGTACATGACGGAAGGACGGGGGCGTTCTGCGCCATCGACCATCTGTTTCAGCAAACGCTGCGCTTCGGTTTCAGAGATGGGCTGCGGCTTGGTGCCTGCGGCGCCCAGAAATCCTGTGACTTTCGGGGTGTTTTTGACAAGGTGCCAGGCGTCGTCGTTCATGTCCATTTTCACGAGCACATAGCCCGGGAAGAATTTGCGCTCGGCGTTGACTTTCTGGCCGCGGCGGACTTCGACGACTTCTTCGGTCGGCACCATCACTTCGGCGATGTACTGGTCGAGGCCGCGTTTCTTGGCGGTTTCAAGGATGGAGGATGCGACTTTTTTCTCGAAGCCGGAGTAAACATGAAGGACGTACCAGCGCTGTGCCATGATTTTCTAAACTCTGTTTTCTAAACGCTTAAAATTTTGTACCGAGTGTCAGGATGAACTTGATCGCGCTGGAGATCACCCAGTCGGAGAACAAGAGGAGCATCGCCATGATGAAGACCATGATGAACACGACGATCGTGGTCGTTATGGTTTCCTTGCGCGACGGCCAGCTCACCTTCAGCGTTTCCTGACGGACTTCGCGGGCGAACTGGGCGAGATTCTTCGACATCTATTGCCTTACCTTTTTTCTTTTCAGTGCCAATCCACCCCCCTTGCGGGAAATGGCAGGAGCGGAGGGACTCGAACCCCCAACCCTCGGTTTTGGAGACCGATGCTCTACCAATTGAGCCACGCTCCTTCGTGCCGTTTTCCCCCTGCGACCCCTCGTTTCCGGAGACCGGATTAGAGAGATTCTAAATTTTGGGAGGTTAACTTGACCGTTTATATATCGCAGTTCCGGCGCAAATCAAAGGAAAAAACGGCGTTTATTTGCCCGCCGCGGTGTTTTTCTGGAAATCCGCGAAAAATCAGCCGCGATGGGGGGCGGCCAGAATAACGTTTACGTTGAAAAACATCTCCTGCGGCTCGGCCTTGCCGTCGGGCGTTGCCGTCTGCGGGTTGACGTATCGCAGTACATCCCAGAACTGGCCGTTGCTCTGGCGGAATTCCTGACCCACCAGACGGTAATGGAAGGTTTTCAGGATCATGTTTTCTTCCGCCGGGTCAATCACGCGGAAGGCGGTTTCCGGCGTCTTGCCATCGCCCGTCAGGCGGATGGAGCGCAGGATGTCGCGGAAGGCGTTTTCATGCAGCGTCTTGTTGATGACGCTGGTCCTGGTCTTGTTCCACAGGTCGATCGCCTGCAGGTGGGAACGGTAATGGGCGAAATGCTTGTTCAGCAGGCTGTTATATGCCTTCACATTTTCATCAGTGGGGCTGGCGACCACCAATGTGCCTGCGCGCTGCAGCGAGTACCATATTGCCTGTGCGCCACCATAGGGTTCATAGAACGAGGTCTGGACGTAAAGACTGCGCAGCTGAGTCCAGTCGATGCTGGCCGGGTTCGCGCCATCGGCATTTGCCCTGGCAACCAGCGCCAGATATTCGTCGTCTTTCGAAACCGCCGCCACAATAGCGGGCGTCGCCGCCGTCGTACCTGTCACAGGCTGCGCCTGCGCCATCAACGGAGCTGCCGCACAGGTCGCGGCGAGCAAAAGGGCAAACACATAATTCTTCACGTTAAACTCCGGTCAGTTTGTTGCCCTCTATTTCACGTTATTCACGGGAAAAAACAAGCCCCCAAGCGACAAATCATTCGCAGCCGTTCCCACGCGTATCTTCAACCATTACCTGAACACAACGTCGATAAAAATGACAATAAAATGATATTTATAAATAACTTAGAAAAAATGTTTCATGTGAAACATAACGTAGAAAAACATGCGCTCGATGTTCATGTGAAAAATAAACTTCTCTAACAAAGCTTATGATTGGCCGTGTTATTTGCGGCGGCGGGTCGCGGCGCGATACAGGCGGCTGCCCTGCTGTGCCTTTGACAGCGGTTGCAGCGCGGCGGAGCGGGCAAGGCCGCGCACCATCAGCTCGACGGTGTGGATGGCATCGGGATGCCCCTTGACCATTTCGATCTCGATTTCCGAAAACGCCTGACGGCGGCCCTGTGCATCGAGGTAAATTTCACCCATATCAAAGGCAACCTCGACCACGCCCATCTTCTTGCCGCGCCCGACCTTCAACAGGAACGAGCGCCGTTCGATGGCGGCGGTGAAGATATGGAACAGGCGCTTGGTGCGGAAACGCTTCGCGACCGCCCTGCCCTCTGCATCCGAAATCTTGACTAGCGTCGGGATATGGGTAGCGGCCATATCCTTGCACTCTTTCCGGAAAAAGGCGCCCGCGACTACGCCCTTTTCGGGCGGCAGGTCGAATTTGACGGTTTGTTCGTATGCGCCGATCTTGCCTTCCTTGCCGGGCTTGTACTGGACGCGCACGGAAATAGAATTGCGGTAAAGCAGCAGGTCGCGGGTGTCGAAATAGGCGCGCGGCAGGTATTTATGCTCCACCTTTTTACCCACAGCTTTTTTGCGCAGCACCGCGAAAACCTTTTCAAGGTCGCGCGGCGACAATTGGAGCTTCAGCTCCTGCTCGACTTCGGCGGATTTTTTGGCGGCTTTTTTCTTTTTGGCCATGAGAATTCAGGTAGGCGGGTCAGACCGCGCAGGGTTGCGATTTCGAGACGGCCGCGCCCAGCTTTTCAAACTGGCCCTTCAGCATCTCGGTCAGGGACGTAATCTGCAGGCGATGTGCCTTGTCGTTAACGGAAATAACCTCGGAAAAGACGGCCGACAGGTATGCTGCGTGTTCAAAATTATCCGCCGAGCATTGGATAATCCAGGATTTCATTCCCGCAACATCAAGTTTTTGTGCCGCCATCCGCATTCCCTCTTCAATGATAGAATCAGATTACAAGTAACTTACCCCAAGTATGGGGCATTTTGCATCGCAATAACAATGGGCTTTCTGCAAGTTCTGAAGTTTAGGGCGACTTCAGTGACTGGCGGTACAGGTCGGTGCCCTGCTTTGATTTCGGCGCTGGCTGCACCTTGGCCGACGGGGCGAGAGCAAGTATCTTGTCGCGCAGGGTATCTATGGCAGATGCATTGCCGGATTTACGCTCGATTTCGATTTCGTAGAATGGTGTATGGCTGTCGTTATGCGGCAGGATGATCTCGCCCACATCGAAGGCGACTTCGACGGTGCTCTTGTTGCGGCCCTTGCCGGAGTCAATTTCGAAATAGCGGCGTTCGATGGCGGCCGTGAAGATATGCTTCAAAGGCTTGCCCAGATGCGGCTTCAGCGCGGCCTTGGCTTCCTTGTCGGTCACGACCGACAGGTTGGGCGCATGGTCCTTCATGGGGTTCTTGATCTCGCGGCGGAACAGCGCGCCGCCGGCCAGCGTTGCGCCCTGGCTGATATCGATCTTGACGGTCTGTTCGTTGCCGCCGACCGACCCGCCCTTGCCCATCTTGTACTGCACGCGGACGGAAAGCCCGTTCTGGTCGAGGTCGAGGTTCGGTGTATCGTAATAATGCCGCGGCAGGTATTTGTGGTCGATATGGTGAGGCGCGTGTTCCCTGACCAGCGCATTGAACACCTTTTCAAGGTCGCCCTTGGACAGGACGATTTTGACTTCCTGTTCGTCTTCGACTTGCGTCTTGGGCGGGCTGGCCATGTCGGGTCTCCTGCGCGGGTTTTTGAAGGCGTTACGCTATCATATGTCGGTAGAGAGTCAATTCCCAGCTGTGGGCGGCTTTTGCCTGAACACCGCCGTGCGGGGCGCTGCAACCGGCTTGGTCAGGTGTCCTGCGCTTGCGGCGTCGAATTCCGGCTCTGCACCGGGGGGCGCGGGTATCGGCGCATCGAAGCGTTTGCCGCGCAAAATCACCTGCTGGTTCTTCACGTTTTCCGGCAGCGGCCCCTTGAACAGCGTCAGTTGTGCCGGCACGGAAATATCCTCCCCCGACAGCGGGGCATCCTGCAGTTTTAATTTGAAGGCCGTTGCCTCGGCCAGCAGTTCGCTCGGGATTTGCGGCAGCACGTCCGATATGCGCGGGCGCGGCAGTTCGCGCAAATTGGTGGGAATCTCGATATCGATGGTCTTGATCGGCGTCAGCCCCTTCGCCTCGCCCGCCGCCTCGTGCTCGCGGAACAGGTAGCTGTCATTCAGGTCGACCGGCTCGACGAAAAAATTCACGCCATTCCTGTCGGCAACCAGCGGCTTCACCTTGAATGCGCGGTTAACGAGCGAGCGCAGGGAATCTTGTTGAGACATGGCAGTCCTTTTCGTCCTGAATCTTCCCAAATGTCGAAGTCAGCAAAGTATAGAAGCCGTCTTTAATTATGTCAATAAAATGAAATTCGGGAATATAATCAGTGCCAGACGCTGCAACGCTGCCTCATTTGCCCCAATGAGAAAATATGACGCCAATCACGGTAACCATGCCGCCCAGCAGGATAATAGCGCCAAGCCATGCCGCGGCATTTTTGCCAATCCATTTGCGGGTCTGCATCATGATAAATCCTATCAGCAGGATAAATCCCACAAACACTACGCCAGCCAGAAATAGCCCAAAAGCCTTGATGGGCCGCCCTGTGATAGCCTCATGTGCCAGCAGCAAACCGAAACCGGCAAGCAAAGAGCCCGCAGCCTTTAGCTGGCCGCGTCTGCGGGGGCTGGCGGTCGCGTATCTCTCGATCGTTTTCTGCATGAATGAAAACATTTTTTTATCGCTTTCCAGCATGGCCGCAAAATGGCTCAAGGCACGGATAACCTAATTCGTTTTTAAAGTAGACGTCAAGGCTACCGGATGATTATTGCAAAGGCCTCTGCGGCGGCTTGCGGCTTTGTGGCACCAGGGACGGTGTCGCAGCGGGTTTACCTTCAATCGCCGCGACCAGATCGGCAACGGTCTTCCCGCCGCCGATATCGCGCGACATGATTTGCGGATCGTCGAAGCGCGACAGGAAGGCGGTTTTCAGTTTCTGCGGATCGACCGCGCTGAAATCCTGCAACAGTTGCGCGCGGCTTTGCGCTTCATACCCGAATTTCGCGTAAGTGTCCGCAATCTTCATCAGGTCTTCGATGGTATCGGGGCTGTCGGGTGCGCGGGTTTCGACAACGCCATGACGACGGATATTCGGCATCGTCAATTGCAGCGACAGCGCGTTATCCAGTATCTCCGTCGTCAGTAGGCCTTTTTGCAGCAGCTCGCCCACCGTCGGCGTGCTGCCGAAAACTTTGGCGGTCGAGGTAAAACCCTCCGCCGAATGATCGGGGATGAACGGAATTTTTAAGGTTAGCAAACGGTCGACGATATGCGTGGTCACCGTTTCATTGCTGTCGGCCTTCAATGCCTCGAACACCGGCACCATCTGCTCCGGCACCAGCACAGCATAGGTTTCGTGCAGGCGCTTTTGTCGTGTCGTGCGCTGCGACAGCGCATTGCCCACATCCACCAGCATCAGCGCGCGGTAAATCTGGTTGAAATCATCGCCCATCGGGTCGAAATTCACCTGCAATCCGCAGCAGGATTTCATGGTATCGACCAGCGCATCGGCCTTTTCCTTGCCATGCACGCCGGACAGGTATTCGCGGTATGCGCCGAAGCGCGAGCGCGGGGTGTCTTCCGCCTGCAGGAAACTGGGCATATGTCCCCTCCCCTCGACACGCAAATCAAGGAACGCCGCCGTTTCATCCAGCGCGCGGCGCAAGATCCGGTTCATGTCTTCCAGCTCCTGCACATCGCGGCAGGGTTTGGTCGACAGCTCAATCTGCCCGCCGGGCTCGAGGCTCACATCTCCCACATTGGGAATGGTCAGCGCAACGATGCGCCCCTTTTCATGCGCGGCGGTCGCGCCCGGAAATTTCGCGGCGAAATGTTCCAGCACCAGTTCGACCTGGTCGAACGTGATCGGTCGGCCCTCCGGCGTTGTCACGAACAGTTCCAGTTCGGTGCCGATCTTGCCGCCGGCGTTTTTGGATACCTTGGCGAGGAGATGTTCCTCGATCTCGGCGCGGGTTTGAAAAATATGGTTCGGGTTCGCGGAATGATAGACGCGGGACATGCGGATGCTCCGTTTAAAACTTGGCTGATCGATGGGAAGGGCTTTGTTTTAGGACGGCCTGAAAACCGTCACATCATGCAATAGTGGCTTAACGCCACCAGAGAGGTGCCGCATAGGCGAGAGAAACGCAGGCCAGGAGGGCCGTATAAAAAGTGAGCGTCAACATGCCGGAAGTAGTAACACGGCGAGTCGCGCGAAGTCAAGCGGTATGGAAAACTGCTAAATACGCCGAATAAAACGATGTTTCGGAGTTATCCCCAAAAACAGCGGTTTACTGGATGCTGCCGATAACCTCCAGCGACGCGCGGCGTTCAGGTTGCGGCGCGCTGGGGTTGGCGGGCGTTGCCGGTACGGTCGCGTCTGCAGGCTGCGATGCGGGCAGCGGGATCACGGGCGCTGCCTGCGACTGCGGCGGGCGGGTGCCGATGGCGACAGGAATGCCATCCGCGCGCCATGCCGCTTCTTCAACTGCACGCCAGTTGATGACCGTGCCGGTGCCCGCAGCCTTCTGGATTTTTTCGTAGAGGTCCAGGTTGGGCGTATAGCGCGCCTCTTCCCATTTCGCCTTTTTCACTTTCGGTGCCATCTGCAGGAACATCGTGTCGCCCTGCCAGCCGATTTCATGGCTGGATTTCATCAGGGTCACAGGCGTGCCGATGCTGACAGCCTTGAACAGGCGTTCGATGTCTTTGGCGTACATGCGCATGCAGCCATGGCTGACTTTTTTACCGACGCTGCCCGGCGAATTGGTGCCGTGGAACATGATGCCATCAAGCCCCACTGAAATTGCGTATTTACCAAGCGGGTTATTCGGGCCAGCCTCGATGAAGTCGGGCAGGTCGGGGCTTTCCGCGCGGATACGGGGCGGCGGGGTCCAGATCGGATCTTTGCGCTTGTTGTATACTTTTGTCACGCCGGTCGGGGTTTCCCATCCGGTTTTGCCCGATGCCACAGGGAAGGTCATGACTTCCTTGCCGTCCTTGAAATAGAACAGCCGCGAGGTTTCAAGATTCACCACAATGCCTTCGCGGGGGAATTCCGACGGGATCAGGTGCATCGCGCCCACGGTGATATCTGTACCCGCCTTGATCTTGTTCGGGTTTACGTTCGGGTTCGCGGCCAGAAGCTCGACATAACCGACGCCAAATTTTTGCGCGATAGAAGAAAGGTTTTCGTTTTTCTGCGCCTTGTAGTTAATGACAGCGCCCACAACATCACCGCTGAGCGGTTCCGATGCGTAGGCCGCAGGAGCAGCCAGCGTGAGGGCGAATAAAACTGCGAAGACGGAGCGAAGATACATGATGATCAAGACCTTGCGTTTGTTCCACTTTTGGGCTCAGCCATCGGGGATGAGTCCCGTATTCAGTCCAATATTAACCCTGTCATATTAAAGTCTGGTTAATACGGCAAAGGTAAATCAGCCTTGTTTATCAAACGGATAAACCTGCAAAACAGTTCAAAAATTTACCATATTGTAAAAAACCCGCCAGTTCGCTATGAAAGCGCAGTATTCATGAACCGATTTTATAGGAGGGCTGCATGGGCAAGCTCTGGAACAGAACCCCCGGCGTGGACGGTAAAGCGCAGTTAAACGAAGTGGATTTGGCGGCGGTCACCATCGATGCCCCCATCATCGTGTATCTTTCGGGGTTCCTGACGAACAATAACCAGCCCGGCTATATCGCTGGCGGCATCAAGAAAATGGAAGAGATGCTGGGCAGCCGCGCCGAGGTCGAGGTGCAGCCGAAACTGTTCGCATGGTCGCATACCAGCCTGAAAAATTTGTTCAACCTTGCCGTCTATAACATGTTCCCCGCTTCCCGCTCCTCCGATGCGGGATATGATCTGGGTGCCAGCATCCTGATGCCGCTGGTTGCCGAAGGTTTCACGCGCGATGCGAAAAACAATGTCACCGGCACGCCCCTGCCCGCAGATGCGGCGCGCAGGAATTTGCGCAATGTCACCCTGTTCGGGTACAGCGCAGGCAGCATTGTCGCGCAGGAAACGTTCAACGCGACGCTGAAGATGATGAAGAAAATCGGTTACGACGAGAAAGAGGCGCGCAAAGTGCTGAAGGAAGTCGTGCTGGTGTCCGTCGGGACCATTTCGCGCCCGTCCAAGGAAACCGACCGTTTTTCGACCGTTTACCTTGTCGCATCGAACGACCGCATCAACCGCGCGAAAAACTGGATCTGGGGCACGCTTGGCACCACGTTGCGCGCGCTGTTCAAGATCGGCGCGGACAAGCACAAGAAGCCGCTTACCATCCGCTCGCTGTCGGATTCCAGCGTTTTCATCACAACCGCCGTGCGCCCGACATTGTATGAATGGCAGTACGACCAGCAGGGCGAAAAGCAGCAGAAAAAATGGTTCGCGGGACTTTATCCCAAATGGTCGGGCCGCCGCAGCTATCACGAATTGCCGCATTACCTGACGACAGATGATAAAAACAACGGCTTTGCCAAGGTTGTGCTGTACACCCTGATCAATGCCGTTAACCGCGATGCCCACATTGCGCCGATGGACCTGATCCAGCCGCCCGCACGCGACACCCATGCGGCAGAGGCACAGGCCGCCTACCGCGAACGCATCGAGCAGGCGGTCCGCCCGGCGCCGGCCGCGTTCCAGCAACCGAAGCGTAAATATTGGTGATTACGGGGCGATGCGACGGACAGCAGGACGCCATTCATCGATCCGCTTGCGCAGCGCCTTGATCTGTTCCGAGGTGAAGTTTCCCGCAATCGAATTGCGCGCAATGCCGTAACTGTCATAGCCGCCGTGCATGGCGACGGAAAACCAGAAATACGCTTCCTGCAGGCTTTTTTCCACGCCGTTGCCGTTCAGGTACAACACGCCCAGTTCATATTGCGCATTGTTGTTACCCTGCACCGCCGCGCGTTCGTACCATGTTGCCGCTTTTTCAAAGTCTTTTTCGTGGCCACCGGCACCCGTTGCGTAATACTGGCCCATGATATACTGCGCGCGGCTGACGCCCTGATCGGCGGCTTTCTGGTACCATTCCGCCGCTTTTTTCGCATTCGGGGCAAGTCCGCGGCCGGCATCATAGGCGGTCGCGATGTAGTACTGGCCCTCCGCGTTGCCGCTTTCGGCGGATTTCAAATACCATTGCGCGGCCATGCCGTTGTTCTGCTTGACGCCCTGCCCCTTGGCATAGAGACGGCCGAGTTCGAACTGAGAATCCGCATCACCCTTTTCCGCCTGCGCCTGCACCTGCGCGGCCTTTGCTTCATAGCCCTGCACGAATTCGCGCAACTTGACCAGGTCTTCACGCGCGCCTGCTACGCCCTGCGCGGCGGCCTTCTTATACCACTCTGCGGCCAGTTCATAATCCTGCTCCGCCGCCGTACCGGTTTCATAGCGCTTGCCCAGCATATATTGCGCCTGCGGATGCCCCTGCTCCGCCGCGTTGCCAAGCCATGCGGTTGCCTGCTTGGTGTCTTTCACCGCGCCGACACCGTTTTCATACGCCATCGCGACCTTGAACTGTGCTTCGGCAACACCCTGGTCGGCGGCCTTTTTGTACCATTCGAACGCTTTCGTCACGTCCTGCTTCACGCCCGCGCCCATGGCGTAATAACTGCCGGCAGCGAACTGTGCCTCGGCGTTGCCCTGCGCGCCTGCCTTTTCAAGCCACATGACGGCCTTCGCCTTGTCCTGCGCAACGCCGCGTCCTGCGTCGTAGAAAAGCGCCAGGTTGTACTGCGCGGATTGCGATCCCTGTGTTGCCGCCTTTTCGTACAGCTCTGCCGCGCGTTTGTCATCCTTCGCCACGCCCTGGCCAAGGTCATACAACACGGCAAGGTTATGCTGCGCCGCCGCCGATCCCTTCGCCGCCGCTTTTTCGTACCATTCAGCGGCCTTGCTGAAATCTTCGGGCACACCGTCGCCTGTGTTATAGCGGCGTCCCAGATCGAACTGCGCCTTCACGTCGCCTTCGTTTGCAATTTTGTTGAGATAGATGAGGCGTTCTTTCAGCTTTTGCTCGGCTTCAACGCGCTGTTCTTCTTTCAACGCTTCTTTCTGTTCCTTGGTGAGAGGGCGCGGCTGCTTGGCCGATACATCGCCCGCATAGAGCGAGGTTACAAGCGCGGCCATCGCAACGGCGGATAAAAGTTTTTTCATCAGGCGGCACCCCTTTCTTTAAAAAGGGTATCGCGGGGCGCGCAAAGCGGCAAGGCACTTGTAATGCAGGCCGCGCCGGCGTTCCATAACCTTAACCGGATATTGCAACAAACTGCGCTGACGCAGTGAAATATGCGTCCGCAGGCTGTTTTATCATCCAGGATATCTATTTATCGCGGGCGCGTTCGTCTGCATCACCATAGGCAGCATCCGGTTTTTTGCGGCCTTCATTGACACGCGGTGCGCCACGGCGCGAACGCGTGCCGCCTTCGTCCCATTCTGAGGCGGGCGATGTGTTGATGCCCGAGCCGTAGTTTTTATCGGTATCGGCACCTTTTTGTTTTTCAGTGCTGCCTTGCGGCCTCGGTTTGCCTTGCAGCGTATCGTCTTTGTAACCGGAAGGTTCTTTGTCGGTGATTTTGTTTTTCATGTTTTATCCTTTGCTTGATGTGTCAGAAAATAACCGTCAGCATTGCAACGGCGCCCGTAATTACCAGCAGCGACAGGCCGACAATCGACAGCAGCCCGTCGCGCGCTGTGAAGCCCAGCGCCAGCAGGAAAATCGGCGCCACCAGCAGGTCCGGCAAGAACGGAATTACGCCGATCGCCATCACGAGCACGGATTGCAGGATAATCAGCACCGCAGCGACCTTCTGGAACACCGTGCCGGTGAACATCGCGGCGCGTTTTTTTGTCATGCTGTCGACGCGGCGGATCGCGGGCGCTGCCTTCTTGACCGCGCCGTCAAACTCTTTCGCGCTGATAGACATTTTTTGCATGCGTTCGGGCAGCCACGGCGCCCTGCGTCCGATGATGATCTGCACTGCCACCAAAATCATGAATACCGCCGCAATGCCCGGCACGAACGGTATCGCGCCTGTCGGCAGCATAATCAGGACAGTGGGGATGAACAGGAGGGGACCAAAACCGAGATTCTCCAACGCCAGGAGCATACCGCCAAAAGACAGGCGTTTACCGCCGGATGCGTGGCGGACGTTTTTTAGCGTATACATGAGTCCGCTGTTTTTACGTGCGGCAGGCGCTGCGTCGGTCATGACTGCCCCCTTGTCGCTGCAGGGTTACACGTGGCCGGTCAGCATCAAGATGATCATCACGACCAGTACGACACCAAGGCCGCTGCTGGGATAAATGCCCCAGTTTTTGCTATGCGGCCATGCCGGCAATGCGCCGATCAACAGTACGATCAGGACGAGCAGTAAAATAGACGATATTCCCATGATGAATTCCTTTGCCGGTTCAGTTCCGGATGAACCAACCGTCAAAGGCGTTTGAGGTTCCGTAAAGGTAATCAGGCTGCTTTATCGCGCTGGATATTGCGCAGCAGTCCGGAAAACTCCTGAAAACTGATCGGCTTGACCACATGGTGGTGAAATCCCGCCTCGAAGGCCTGTTTCTTGTCGCTGTCCTGCCCCCAGCCGGTCTGGGCGATAAATACGGTGTTTTCAAAACCGGGCGTGCCCTTCAGTTTGCGGCAGACTTCGTAACCATTCAGTCCCGGCAGGCCGATATCCAGCATCACAATATCGGGATGCAGTTTTTGCGCCATGTCGACCGCGCTGACGCCGTCATGCGTGGTCGTCACTTTGTGCCCCATCATTTCCAGCATCACGCCGGTTGTCAGGGCCGACGGGATATTATCGTCGACGATCAGGAAGTCCAGCGCACGTTGCGGCACGGTGTCGTCATGGTCTTCCCGCAATATGTCGCCGGGTTGCTGGCCCGACAGCGGCAGCCAGACGGTAAAGGTGCTGCCCTTGCCCGCGCCGTCGCTTTCGACGCAGATTGTGCCGCCATGCATGCCCACCAGCTGGCGCACCAGCGCAAGCCCGATGCCAAGCCCGCCCTGCGCCTGCTGCAGCTTGTTGTCGATCTGTGTGAAAAGCTCGAAAATATGCGGCAGCATTTCCTGCGGGATGCCGATACCATTATCCGTCACGCGTATGGCCACGCCGCCGTCTTCAAGCGCGGCCTCCAGCTTCAATTCCCCGCCTTCGGGCGTGTATTTCGCGGCGTTGTTCAAAAGATTGCTGATGATCTGCGAAATGCGCACGGGATCGGCGTTCAGCCACGCGGTTTCAGGCGGCAGCACGACGGACAGTATATGGCGTCCGCTATCGATCAGCGGGCGGCTGACCTCGACGGCGGAATCAAGCGCTGACTGCACGCTGATCATGCCGCGCTTCAGCGTTATCTTGCCCTGGCTGATGCGCGACACATCCAGCAGGTCGTCGATCAGGCGCACCAGATGCGATAGTTGCCTGTCCATCATCTCGCGGACATTGGCCGACATTTCTTCGCTCTTGCTCATGCGTAAAATCTGTATCCCGTTGCGCACGGGTGCCAGCGGGTTGCGCAGTTCATGCGCCAGTGTTGCAAGGAATTCGTCCTTGCGGCGGTCCGCGTCGCGCAGCCGGTCGGCATATTCGCGGCTTTCGGCCAGCAGGCGGATGTTTTCCTCGGATTTCTCCGCCAGTTCGTCGCGCTGGCATTGCAGTTCCTGCTGCTGGCGGTAGAGGTCGAAGAACACGCCTGTTTTGGAGCGCAGCACATCGGGCTCGATCGGTTTATAGATAAAATCAACCGCGCCCGCTTCATAGCCGCGGAAGCGGCGCTGGCGGTCATGCGTGCCGGCGGTCAGAAAGATGATCGGAATGCGGCCCGTGCGCGCCGTACCGCGCATCAGTTCCGCCAGTTCGAAACCGTCCATGCCCGGCATCTGCACATCCAGCAGCGCCAGCGCGACATCATGCTGCAGCAACAACTCCAGCGCCTCGGTCCCCGATTTTGCCTTCAACAGCACAAGGTCTTCGCGGCGCAGCAGCCCTTCAAGCGACAGCAGGTTTTCTTCAAGGTCGTCGACAAGCAGGAAATATACAGGGTCCTTTTGCATCAGCGTGTCCCCGCATTCTTGAGTTCGGCAGCAATGTCTTCCAGGCTCATCACCCGCGCCTCGGGGCAGGCATCGGCGGCAGCCTCCGGCATGGCGGCGGCATAGGCATCACCCGCCCGCTGCACCAGGCCACGGCCGCCGGCATCGATAATCGCGCGCAGGCCTTCGGCACCGTCACTGTTCGCGCCGGTCAGCACGACGCCAACCAGCCCCGCGCCATACGCGTCGGCAGCTGTTTCTAACAACACGTCGATCGAGGGCCGCGAATACATCACGGCTTCGTCATTTGACAGAGATATGGTCTGGTCCGGTTCAACCTGTAAATGGTACTCCGGCGGCGCAAGATATACAACACCCGCACGTATGGTGTCTTTGTCCTCCGCCTCGCAAATCTGAACCTGACATTTAGCTTGCAACAGTTCGACCATCAGGTTTTTGCGGTCGGATGGCAAATGGACAACGACCAGCACGGGCAGGCTAAAACCTGCTGGAAACGCGGGCAGGATGGTGGACAAAGCGCCCAGCGCCCCTGCCGATGCCCCGATCACGATTGCGGCTGCGGCTGCGGTTGCGGTTGTGGTTGTGGTTGCGGGATTTTCTGCCATCAGCTGCCCCGCTTCTGGTATATGCGCTCTTCGCGTGAAAAATCGGCAAATTGATCGGAATGGGCCGAAAAGCGCAGGCTTTCCTTGGCACCAAGGCCCAGATACCCCTTGCGCCCCAGTGAATCATGGAACAACCCGATGGCGCGATCCTGCAAATCGCGGTCGAAATAGATCAGCACGTTACGGCAGGAAATAAACTGCATTTCGGCAAATACGGCATCGGTCACGAGGCTGTGGTCGGAAAAAAGCACGCGGTTACGCAATGTCTTGTCAAACGACGCCGCACCATAAGCAGCCGTATAGTAATCCGACAACGACGATTTGCCGCCTGACTGGCGATGATTTTGCGTGAAGTGCTGGATGCGCTCCATGTCGTAAATACCCGCCTCCGCTTTTTTCAGCGCTTCGGGGTTGATGTCGGTCGCATAGATCAGCGCCTTATCCTCCAGACCTTCTTCCCGCAGCAAGATCGCGAGCGAATACACTTCTTCGCCGCTGGAACAGCCCGCCACCCAGATTTTAAGGGACGGATAGGTACGCAAATGCGGCACAACGGTTTCGCGGATCGACTTGAAATAGGTAGGATCGCGGAACATCTCGCTCACCTGCACTGTCAGGAAGGAGAGCAAGTCGCGCAAGATCAGGGGGTCATGCAGCAGCTTGTCCTGCAATTGCGAAAAAGTCTGGCATTCAAAATGCTCGCGCGCCTGCAACAGGCGTCTTTTGATCGACGCCGACGAATAATTGCGGAAGTCATAGTGATACCTGCGGAAAATCGCCTCCAGCAGCAACTTGATTTCAATATCGTCGGTCTTTGCTGTCGAAAGCTGTTCCATCATCGGGGCATCCACACCCGCGCAAGTGACAGCAGCTTTTCCACGTCGAGCGGTTTGGCCATGTAATCATTGGCGCCCGCATCAAGGCATTTTTCCTGATCGTCCTTCATGGCCTTGGCGGTCAGCATGATGATAGGCAGTTTTTTCCATTCGGAATTTTTGCGGATCTCGCGCGTTGCGGTCAGCCCGTCCATTTCCGGCATCATCACGTCCATCAGCACCAGGTCGATTTTCGCAGCTGCGTTGCCCTGCGCTTTTTGCAGCGCCTCCAGCGCCTCGCGCCCGTTGCGCGCGATCTGCACGATGGCGCCGCGCGGTTCGAAGATATTGGTGACGGCATAGACGTTGCGCACGTCGTCCTCCACGACCAGAATGCGGCGACCCTCCAGCACAGCGTCGCGGTTGCGCGCCTGCTGCAGCATCTTCTGCTGGTCTGCCGGCAGCTTTGCCACTACCTGGTGCAAGAACAGCGTCACTTCGTCCAGCAGCCGTTCGGGCGATTTCGCGCCCTTGATGATGATGGAGCTTGAATATTTGCGCAGATGGTGTTCTTCGTCGGGCGCAAGGTCGCGGCCGGTATAGACGATGACCGGCGGGAATGAATACGCGTCTTCCTTGCTGATTGTTTCCAGCAGGGAATAACCCGTGGCATCGGGCAGCGACAGGTCGAGCACCATGCAGTCAAAGGTCGATGTTTTAAGCAGCTCAAGGCATTCGGCGGCAGTGCGCGCGCCCACGGTCACGACTTCTTTCGATTCCAGAAGCTTGCCGACCGCCTCCAGCTGCACGGCATCGTCCTCCACGATCAGCACGCGGCGCAGATGCGTCGCCAGCCGCGTTTCAAAACTTTTCATCACTTCCGCCAATTCTTCACGCTTGACGGGTTTCAGCATGTAACCGACCGCGCCCAGCGAGAGCGCCGTCTGCGTGTAGTCACCGCCCGACACCACATGCACGGGAATATGTCGCGTGCGCGCGTCCTGCTTCAGACGGTCAAGGACGGACAGGCCCGAGTTGTCGGGCAGCCCGACGTCCAGAATAACCGCGCTGGGCAGGTAACGCTTGGCCAGCTGCAATGCCTCGGATGCGGTATGGGCGATCAGGCACTGGAAATTCAATTCATGCGACAGGTCGAACAGGATTTTTGCAAAGCTGACGTCATCCTCGATCACCAGCAAAAGCCGGTTTTTGGGGTCAAGCGCGTCACGGTCGTCAAGTATTTGCCCCTCGCCATATGCGCGCGGCACGGTGGTCTCGCGCACGTCGCTCTCGGGCGTCACGGTATTCGACATCAAAGCGGACAATGGCGCCTGTTTGCGCACAATGCCTGAATCGTATTCTTCCGGCAGCATGACGCTGAAGGTGCTGCCCTCGCCCGGTTTGCTGGCAAGGTGGAGCGACCCGCCCAGCAAACGCGTCAGCTGGCGCGAAATCGACAGGCCAAGGCCTGTACCGCCGTATTTCCGGCTGATCGCACTGTCCGCCTGCCTGAAAGCATCGAATACCGCCTGTTGCTGTTCCTCCGATATGCCGATACCCGTATCGGTGACGGAAAACGCCACACGTTGGTTATCGGCGCGGCTGAACGAAATTACGACCCTGCCTTTTTCCGTGAACTTGAACGCGTTCGACAGCAGGTTTTTCAATACCTGTTCCAGACGCTGGCGGTCGGTCACGACCGTGGAGGGGCAGCCCGGATCGATGCGGGTTTCAAATACCAGATTCTTTTGCTGCGCGACCGGCTGGAACAGCCGCACCATATCATCCAGCATCCGCGACACGGCCATCGGCTCCGGCCTGATCTCCATGTGGCCCGCCTCGATCTTCGACAAATCAAGGATATCGTTGATCAGCGTCAGCAGGTCGTTGCCGGACGACTGGATCGTGAGCGCGTATTTCACCTGTTCATCCGACAGGTTGCCGTTCGGGTTGTCGGCCAGCAGCTTCGCCAGGATAAGCGACGAGTTCAGCGGCGTGCGGAGTTCATGCGACATATTGGCGAGGAAGTCGGATTTGTAGCGGCTCGCCTGCTCCAGCTCCTGCGCCTTGGTCTGCACAATGGTTTTTGCGCGGGCAAGATCGTCGCGCTGGGATTCCAGCAGAGTCGTCTGTTCCTCCAGCTGGGTGTTGGTCTGTTCCAGTTCCGCCTGTTGCTGTTCAAGGCGCGTTTGGGATTCGCGCAAGGTGCGGCTTTGTTCTTCCAGCTCTTCGTTCGATACCCGCAACTCTTCGCTTTGCGCCTGCAATTCCTCGCCCTGACGCTGCGTTTCCTCCAGCAGGTTTTGCAGGTGGGCGCGGTAATTGGCCGCGCGGATGGCGACGGCGATGGGTTCCGACACGCGCTCCAGCAATTCGCTTACGTCACCGGAAAACTCTTCCATTACACCCAGTTCATAGACCGCTTCGACCACCATGTCGGATGCGGCGGGGGCAATAACCAGATGGCGGGGGTCGCCATGGCCGAGCGACGAACCAAGGCTTAAATACCCTTCGGGAATATCCTTTACCATGAACACGCGGCGGTCTTTCGCCGCCTGACCCAGCAGGCTTTCACCGCTTTCAAACGCCAGAGGCATCTGGCTGGTGACGGGCACGCCATAGGTAGCGACGCGTTTGAAATGCGCGCCATCCTTGGCAAAGAACGCGCCTACTTGCGCACCGAAATATTCCGTGAAGAATTTCAGCACGTTTTCACCAAGCTGCTCCACACGCTGCTGCCCCGCCATCGCGGTCTGCAGGCCCAGTTCTCCCGCCTGCAGCCACTCCTGGCGGCGGCGCGCGATGCCCGCGCGCCCCATCAACGCGGCCACGATGATCGCCAGCAACGCACCAAACGACACGCTCAGGAAACCGCTGGTCTGCGCCACGCGATACGCGCTTTGCATTTCCTCGATTTGCAGTTTGCGGTAAATCCGCACCTTTTCCTGCATATTGGCGACGACATCGCGGGCGGCGTCCATCGCCGCCTTGCCGCGGTCCGTACGCATAATGGCAAGCGCAGCGTCAAAGCCCTGCGTGCGCCGGAGTTCAATCGTTTCCGCCAGCTCATCCATTTTCGTTTTGATATGGCCGCGCAGCACGTTCACACGCAGCGCGCCCTCTGGATCGTTGCGCGCTTCACTGTCCAGTATCGTAAGGCGTTCGTCGAGGCCCGTGCGCGCGGCAAGGTAGGGCTCCAGATAGCGGTCATCCCCCGTCAGCACATAACCGCGCTGTCCGGTCTCGGCATCTTTCATCTGCGATAGCACTCCCGCAAGCGCCCTCAGCTTTTCATGCGTCGCGGTCACTTCCTGCGCATTTTCCTGGATGTTCTTGATGTTCATGTAGGAAATCGCGCCGCTGGCGGCGAAGAACAGCAAAACGGCGACCAGTCCGAGTGTTATGGTGAAATCCGTATCCTGGTGCCTGCCAATGCTTTTATTGTTCTTTTTCATTTGCCATCTGCACATTTCGATGCCCGCTCATCAGCCAGACACACTTGACCCTGCCCGGATTTCGGTGAATACGGGTTTAGGAGTAAATGGTATAACGGCTGGCTTAATATTTCGTTCCCAAAATATCTGAAAATGTTGGGAAGTTCGATTTTCCAAAATAATAAAGCTCCTTGTTTTGGTTCTTTCTCATACCCCCGTATGCGGCCGCAGGCGAAAATCGGCTTCATTCTAATACCATAACATAATATTGCGGAAAACGCAAGTTTAAATTTGCAGTTAGCGGATTGCCGACGCACCGCAGCAAGGGTTATGGTGAGTGCATCAAAAATAACGGAATACGATGACCGATGTGATCACCACATTGCTGGCGCAAATGACTCTGGACGAGAAAATCGGCCAGCTGAACCTCGTCATCGCGGGCGATGCCGTGACGGGCGCGACGGTATCCGAAGGCGTGGAACAGAAAATCGCCTCCGGCGCGGTCGGCGGCATGTTCGGCGTTTACGGCGCAACGCCCGTGCGCGCGCTGCAGAACGTCGCCATCGAAAAAACCCGCCTGAAAATCCCGCTGATCTTCGGCCTTGATGTCATCCACGGCCACCGCACCATCTTCCCTATCCCGCTCGGGCTGTCGTGTTCGTGGGACATGGCGATGATCGAAAACGTGGCGAAGCTGTCGGGTGACGAAGCGGCGGCAGAAGGACTGCACTGGGTATTCTCCCCCATGGTCGACATCACGCGCGATGCGCGCTGGGGAAGATGCGCCGAGGCTGCGGGCGAGGACGCTTATTTGGGCTCCCGCATTTCCGCCGCCATGGTGCGCGGATATCAGGAAAACGGCGATAATTCGCTGCTCGCCTGCGTGAAACATTTCGCGCTGTACGGCGCGGCGGAGGCCGGGCGCGATTACCACACCGCCGATATGAGCCGCCTTGCCATGTTCGAACAATATTTCCCGCCGTATAAGGCCGCCGTCGATGCGGGCGTCGCCAGCATCATGAGTTCGTTCAACGATGTCGAGGGCATCCCCGCCACCGGCAACAAATGGCTGCTGACCGATGTGTTGCGAAACCAATGGGGCTTCGATGGCTTTGTGGTGTCCGATTACACCAGCGTGAACGAGATGATCGACCACGGCATGGGCGACCTGCAAACAGTATCCGCGCTCGCGCTGAAAGCCGGATTGGACATGGACATGGTCGGCGAAGGTTTCCTGACCACGCTGAAAAAATCGCTGACTGAAGGCAAGGTTTCGGAAGATGACATCACCACCGCCTGCGCCCGCATTTTGCGCGCGAAGCAAAAACTGGGGCTGTTCGACAACCCGTTCCGCAATTTGCGCGATGAATCGCCCAAAGAAATCATCCTGTCGCCAAAGCACCGCGCCGCCGCGCGCGATGCCGCGGCGCGTTCCTGCGTGCTGCTGAAAAACGACAACATCCTGCCGCTGCAAAAAACCGCGAAAATCGCCCTTATCGGCCCGCTCGCCGCCGACCAGCGGAACATGCAGGGCACCTGGAGCATCGCGGGCAACTGGGAGGAATGCGTTTCCGTCTGGCAGGGCATGAAAAACGCCGCACCCGCAGCCGATATCACCTGCACCCTCGGCGCGAATGTCACCGATGATCCGCTGATCGCGGCGAAGGCGAATATCTTCGGCGAAAAAGTTATCATCGACCCGCGCCCCGAAACCGAATTGATCGCCGAGGCCGTGCGCGCCGCCGAACTCGCCGATGTGATTGTCGCCGTCGTCGGCGAAGCGCAGGAAATGTCCGGCGAAGCCGCAAGCCGCGCCGATATCGGTCTGCCGGGGCAACAATCCGCGCTGATCGCCGCGCTGGCCGCAACCGGAAAACCGTTGGTGATGGTGTTCCTCAGCGGCCGCCCGCTGACCATCGTGCATGAATCAAAACAGGCGGGCGCGATCATCGCCATGTGGTTCGGCGGGACGGAGGCAGGCAACGGCATCGCCGACGTGCTGTTCGGCGATTACAACCCCGCCGGAAAACTCAGCATGAGTTTCCCCTATGCGGTCGGGCAGATCCCCGTTTATTACAACCACAAAAAAACCGGCCGCCCCTATGCGGGTGAATTTCCGGGCGTGGTGGATGTGCCGTCAAAATTCCGCTCCCGCTACCTCGATATCCCGAACGAGCCGCTGTATCCGTTCGGCTTCGGCCTCAGTTACACCACGTTTGAATACAGCGATATCACGCTCAGCGAAACCGCCGCGCGCGGCAACGCCGAACTCTCCGCCAGCGTTTCCGTCATGAATACCGGCGCGCATGACGGTGAAGAAACCGTGCAGCTTTACATCACCGACCCCGTCGCCAGCCTGTCGCGCCCCGTGCGCGAGCTGAAGGGTTTTGAAAAAATCGCGCTGAAGCGCGGCGAGAGCAAGACGGTTTCATTCACCATCACCACCGACCACCTGAAATTCTACAACAACGACCTGCACCATGATTGGGAAGCAGGGGAATTCATCATCGCAATCGGCCCCAATTCTGCGCAGACGCGCGGCGTGGCCGTGACATGGGAGAAATAAAAATGGCGAATAAAAAAATCACCCCCATATTCAACGAAGCCGCCGGCAAAAAAGGCCTCACCGACGACCAGCTGCTCGACCTCGTGCAGAAACAGACGCTGCGCTATTTCTGGGATTTTTCGCACCCCGACAGCGGCATGGCGCGGGAACGCAGCAACGTGGTGAACGGCTACGGCTATGACCTCGACTGCGTCACCACGGGCGGCACAGGCTTCGGCATCATGGCGATGGTGGCGGGCACGGAGCGCGGCTGGATCGACCGCGACGAAGCGCGCGGGCAGCTGGAAAAAATCGTCGGCTTCCTCGAAAACGCCGAGACCTTCCACGGCATCTTCCCGCATTTCCTGAACGGCACGACCGGCAAGACCATTCCCTTTTCGCCGAAGGACAACGGCGGCGATCTGGTCGAAACCTCTTTCCTCATCATGGGGCTGCTTTCCGCGCGCGAGTATTTCAAGGAAGACCCCGCATTGCAGGCGCGCATCACCAAAATCTGGGAAGCCGTCGAATGGGACCACCATGTGCAGAACGGCAAACTGCTCTGGCATTGGAGCCCCGATCACGGTTATGCGATGAACCTGCCCGTCGAGGGCTGGAACGAATGCCTTGTCACGCATGTGCTGGCGGCCGCGTCGCCCACGCATCCTGTTCCATTAACGGTGTACAAGGACAGCTGGCAAAAAGGCGCCGATTTCATCAATGGCGGCGATTATGACGGCATTTACAAAAACGGCGCGCCCATCGAGACCATCATGCAGCCGCTCGGCCCTTTCCTCGGCGGGCCGCTGTTTTTCGCGCATTATTCATTTATGGGGCTGAACCCGAAACAGCTGCGCGACGAACACGCCGATTATTTCGAACAGAACCGCGCCCACACGCTGCTCAACCGCGCGCATTGCATCAACAACCCGATGGGGCACAAAGGCTACGGCGAAGACAGCTGGGGCCTGACCGCGGGCGACACCGTCGGCGGCTACTCCGCCCATTCGCCCACCAACGACAATGGCGTCATCACCCCCACCGCCGCGCTGTCATCCCTGCCCTACACCCCCAAAGAATCCATGCAGGCGCTCCGCAACTTCTACGAAAACCTCGGCGACAAAATCTGGAGCGAATACGGCTTCGTCGACGGCTTCAGCGAAACCGCCAACTGGCAAGCCAAATCACATCTGGCAATCGACCAGGGCCCGATCGTGGTCATGATCGAAAATCACCGCAGCGGATTGCTCTGGGATTTGTTCATGAACGCGCCGGAGGTGGAGCCAGCGTTGAAGAAGCTGGGGTTGCAGCAGGGAGCGAAGCCTGCTGCTTCAGTGCCGAGGCCGCCGAAGGTTCTTTAATACAGGTCGTATACAGAATTAGGAAGATTTGAGAGGTAGAAAGCTGTATTCAGCGTTATTTCCGTCATTATCGGAATAATAACCGGTATAAAACCAAACTTCCTTAAATGGTACTTTATCAAGAAAGGCTTGTAATTCGTTGAATGTTTCTTGGTAGTCACTCAGCTCGAATTTGCTCGTTCTATTATCAATTATAATTACAGTATTTTCTTTCTCTGCATGATTTTTAGACATTTTTTTAAGCACAATTTCTTTTACTACAACTGACAGGGGTTCCAACATATCAGGCATTGTACTTACGAATATACGCTGGCCACCATATATAGGATTTTTAATCTCGGCAGATTCAGCAATACCCTGTTGTTCGTAACTTGAGACAATCCTTGTAATTTCATCCGAAGGAAGCAAACTTTTAATTTTCTTCAATTCATAAAGTGGGATATTCTCTTCAAGAGCTGCTCTAGCAAAACGCTCCTCTCTGTTAAAGTTTTCGAAATGCTCTTTATTATCCGCGATTGATGTGATTTCTATATTGAAATGAAATTTTTCGTTCAACAGAATCTTGAAATCCCATGGCGCGTCACGAGCGATTATATTTATCGTCATGTCGGTACCGATAATTATTTCAGAGAGAAACCTGAGGTAGTGAATAGCAATTATTTCTTCGCGGAGACGACTGTCGTTAACCTCCAGAAAAACTTTTTGGAGTGATGAGCCATCTCGTTCTATTCTAAAATAAAGTTTGTAATTATTCTTACCGTCTAAGCTGGCAATCGGGAAAAAACTGCTTTTTCTTTCTTTTGGAAAAATATCTGTCACGATCCTGTTTCCATCAATTAAATCGGAAAAAAAATTTATCGCTGAGGAAGCACACAACATAACTTTACAGGAAATTTGGAGCGGGTGACGGGAATCGAACCCGCACAGCTAGCTTGGAAGGCTAGAACTCTACCGTTGAGCTACACCCGCGTTTGATGCGGGTTGAAGATACATGCGGGCATGCAATATGTCCAGCCTTGGCATGATGGGCAATGAAATCAGGCATTTATTGAGTGGCCGCGGTTACTTTTTGCCGGTCCTTGGCTTGGGCGGCACGGGTGGGCCGGGGGGCGGGGCGACGGGTGGGGCGGCGACCGGGGCAAGCGGCAAAGCCGCTGGCGCTTGTGCCTGCGCGAAAGGGAGCGCGGGGGCGAGCGGGTGGCGGGGTGCGGGCTGAACCGGTGCGGCGCTTTGCTGATGGGCCTGGGCGAAGGTGAGCGGCGGCGGTGCAGCGGGTGCGCCTGCTGGCAGCGGCACGCCGGCGACGGGGATTGCGGTGACAGGCGCACCCGCAATCGGCATTCCCGCAATTGGTGCGCCCACAATCGGGACACCGGCAACGGGCAGCGTGAGGCTTTGCATCGGCGTCGCCATGGGCGTGACGGAGAAAGTGGAGAAAGCCTGCGCGGGCAATCCGGGCATCACGGGTTGCGGCGATACGGGCGCGGCGATTGGTGGAATGAGTGGCGTGACGGGCGGCGGTGCGATTGTTGTTGGCGGTGAAGCTGATGAAATGGGAGTAGTTGGCAGCGCAGCTGCCATGGCCATCCGCATCAATTCTTCCTCGATCATCGGATCCATCGGCGGCAGCGCGGGCGTGGCGGGCGGCGGTGTTGCGGGTTTGGCGGGCAGTTGCGCGGCTGCCCCGACCGGCGGCGTGACGGATGATGGCGGGTGCGCCTGTTGCCATGCGGCCTTGGTGACACCGAAGGTGTTCGCGGCGATGTCGATGGGGCGCGCGGCGGGTTCGATCTTCATGATCGTCGCCTTCAAATCACCCTCGTCGCGGGCGACATGGCTGAAGGCTTCCTTGAAGATCATGGTGTTGAAACCAAGATCGGTGAAGGCGTGCCGGTTGATCGCGGCCATCGCTTCGGCGGCAAGCGCGGGGTCCTGCGCCTGCGGGGTCAGCCAGACGTTCTGGTTGCCGTGTTCGAAATCGCGGCGCAGATGCGCGATGCCGACGGGCGCTTCGGGCTCGGCGTTTTTGGAAATTTTCCACAGCCATTCGTCCTTGGGTTCCGGTTTTGAAATCACCTTGCGGAACACTTCGCGCGCGACGCTCGCCGCCACCTTCGACGCTTCGCCGGGGGGCGCGATGGATTTCATCTGCAGCGGTGCGTTGCCGCCATTGACCCATGCGGACAACGGCTTCGTGAGGTATTTCACGATTTCCCATGCGGGAAGGTACGCCGTCATCAAATCAAGGTCCTGCAGCTCCAGCGGGTCGAGGCGCAGGTGTTCGGTGATGAGGCTTTTCGCGCGCACAACCTCGATCTTGTACCAGCTGCGCTTGCCGACCTTCAGGATATCGCCCGATTTCATCAGCAGTTTTTCATCGGCGACCAGCAGTTTGTCGCCGTTGATCTCCACCCCGCCCTGCGTGATCAGGCGGCGGGTGTCGGATTTGCTCTTGCCCGGGCGCACCAGCGCGACCAGTTCAATCGCCACGATTTCGGGGTCCATGATCGCCAGCGTCGGGATATCATCCGGCATCTGCCCGCGGGAGATGGTGTTTTCAAACCATTCGGTTTCCCATTGCGCGACCTGCGCGCCGTGGTAACGGGCGACGATGGCGGCCGCGAGTTTCAGCTTCGCGTCGCGCGGCTTGTTCGCGATCAGCTTTTTCAGCTCGGCGATTTCCGTCATGGGCAGGTCGGTGTAAACGCGGAAGTAATCGCCGATCAATTCATCGGGGATGCTCATGGCGCGGCCGAATTTGTCGCGGGGGGAATGCGCGAGGCCGATGTAGTTGCCGAGGCTTTTCGATTGCTTCGCCTTGCCGTCGATGCCGGGGGTGATCTGCGTCGTCACGATCGTCTGGGGTTTCTGCCCCATGCGTTCCTGAAAAAACCGCCCCATCATTTCGTTGAACAGCTGGTCTGACCCGATAATTGTCATGTCCGCCTGCACGGCCACGGAATCGTAGCCCTGCAATACCGGATAGATCATTTCGTGCATATGGATGTCGCGCCCCTGCTCGATCCGCTGCTGGAACATATCGCGCGAAATGAGGCGGGCGTGCGTGACCATCGACAGCAGGTTCAATAAATCCTGCGACGACAATTTATCCAGCCATTCGGAATTGCGGCGGATCTCCAGCAGGTTCGGGTCGTCGAACCGCAGCACCATGCGCGCCTGGTCGATGAACAGCCGCGCGTTGTTTTCAATTTCTTCGCGCGGGATGACGGGGCGCGTGTCGGATTTGCCGGACGGGTCGCCGATGCGCGTGGTGTAATCGCCGATCAGGAACACAACCTTGTGCCCCCTGTCCTGCAAATGGCGCATCAGCCACAGGTTGACGGCATGGCCGATATGCAGCGTGGGCGCGGTGACATCGACGCCGTATTTGATGCGCAGTTTTTTGCCGTCGCGCAGTTTCGCGCGCAGTTCGTCTTTCGAGAAAAACTGGTCGGAGGTGCGTTCGAAAAACGCGAGAATATCGTTGATAGCTTTGACGCTCATGGCGGATCCCATGTCATGAATTATATACTAATGCTGGATTGCGCCCGTGTGGGCAAAAATACGCTTAACCCCGGCTGGGGTAATAATTCGGATAGGAATATCTGCGAGCGGCGTTTTTCATGGATTTACTATAACACATTTGCTGCAAAGCACAAATGTTTTCATAAACAGAAGCGCGTGTTGCTTATTCTGGCTTCTTGTCTGTATCGGCGTCGCTGTCGCCGGTTTTGTCGCTGTTCGTTTGCCCGCCAAGTCCGGCGTTGGTCGAGGTTGCGGGTTTCAGCGTCGCAGAGGGCAGCGTGCAGGGCGGTTTCGCGCAGGGCGGCGACTGGCGCAGGGGTGCAAAATGCGGGGGCTGCATTTGCGTTTTCAGGTTTGCTGCGGGCGTAACGGGTTGCGCACCAAGGCCGCTGCGGGGCGTAACGGGTTCGCTGGTGGTGTGACCGCCTTCGACCGGCTGCACTAAGCCGCTCTGGCTTCCGTTCAGTTCTATCGCGAAATTTCCCGTTGCATGGCTGCGGGCTTTTTCGGCGGCAACGGCGGGCTGGATCGCCAGTGTGAAAATCAGGGTGATAATAGCTGCGTAAATGCGCATGTCGGATAATCCTTTAAATAATGCCTGTCCCTTCATATCAAATCGTTGCGAGGATTCAAACGGAAAAAGGCCGGAGAATTGTGCCCCCGGCCTTTTACAGCGTGGATAAGGGTTAAACCTTCGGCCCCTTGGGCGTTTTAGGCTTCAGGCTGTCGAAGAATTTTTCGTTGAAGGCGACCGGCTTGCCCAGCCACATGGCGGCGTCCTTGTGATCCACAATCTCGTCGCCCGTGCGCGGGTGGATGAGGATGGACAGGCCCTTCGCGTTCAGTTGCAGCCAGCCGACAACCTCGCCGAAGCTTTCCGGCGTGATGGTGACGCCGATATTCGCCTGTGTATGCGGGCCGACAAGGCCGACGCGGTGGCTGTCCAGCACCGCTTGCGGGAAACGCTGTTCCAGTTTTTGCGTCACGGCCAGCGCATCTTTTTCCCCCTGCGTACCGGGCTGGAAATAGATATGGAGGTGGTACGCGGTGGCAACGGGGCCCGCGGGTTCGTTACGGTTGGCATGGAAGTTGAAATAATTTCCGCACATGGTCTGGTTTCCTTTTTGGTGTTGAGGTTGTGTTGGTAAAACAAACCTAGCGATAGGTTAGGCATAGGTATAATATTAAGGTTCAATCAATGTGATAGGTGATTCCTATGATGCCCTCCCCCGCCGACCTTTCCTATTTCGCCGAAGTGGCAACCACGCTGAACGTGTCACGCGCCGCCGAACGGCTGGGCATCAGCCAGCCGTCATTGTCGCTTGCCATGCAGCGGCTGGAGGACAGCGTGGGCGTGGGCCTGCTGGTCCGCAGCAAGCGCGGCGTGACGCTGACGCCCGCCGGCAAACAATTGCTCGCCCATGCCAAACAGTTGATGCAGGCATGGGACGATGTGAAGGCAGGCGCACTGGCGTCACAGCATGATATTCAGGGCAGCTATTCCATCGGCTGCCATCCGTCGATGGGCATGAACCTGCTGGCGCATATCATCCCGACATTGATGAAGCAGCACCCGAAGCTCGACTTCCGCCTGCGTCACGATATTTCGCGGAAAGTTGCGGAGGATGTGGTGAGCCTGAAAACCGATATCGGCATCGTGGTGAACCCCGTGCAGCACCCCGACCTTGTCATCCATCATCTGGCGAGCGACGAGGTGACGCTGTGGACCAGGGAAAAATCGCGCGACCTGCCCGATGTTTTAATCTGCGACCCAGAACTGTTGCAAACGCAGGGGATCATGAAAAAGCTGAAAAAATCGGGCGTTTCATTTTCCCGCACGCTCACCTGTTCCAGCCTCGAAGTGATCGGCGATCTGACCGCGCATGGCGGTGGCACCGGCATCATGCCCGCCCGCGTGGCCGCCCGCGCAAAACAAAAATTACAGCGCGTGGAAAAAGCACCCGTGTTCCATGACGAACACTGCCTGATCTACCGCGTGGAAAACAAAGGCATCAAGGCGATGCAGGCCATCAACACAGCGATACGCGGGTTTTTTGCGGCTTAATCCGCCGCACCCTTCGGCTTTGGCCCGGCCATTTCGATTTCGAAGGGGTTTTTCACCTTTGATTTCGGCTTCGGCGGCGCCGGCGGCGGTACGTCCTGTTTCGCTTCCTGCTTTTGTTCCTGCAACTGCTGCGCGGGGTTTTTCGGGGCGTTCTGGAACAGCCAGGGCGACATCGTGCGCCGCCACGCCTGCAGCATGTCCCAGCCGTCATGGGTAAAGCCGACCGTGCCAAAAGCGTCTTCGCGGTTCAGCTGGCTTGTCTCCATCGTGATCATCGACCGCTGCAACACATCGAGGTCCTTGGGCGCGGTTGCAAACGCAAACGCATCTTTGAACGCCAGCGTGTTGAGGCCAAGCGCGGCGAAGGCGTATTCGTTGACCGCCATCAATGCTTCGCTGAGGATGTATTCGCGGCTGAGGCCTTCCTGCGTCAGCCAGACGTTTTTTTCCGCCTTCTGCCCGTCGCGCCGCAAATGCGCGATGCCGAGGATTTTTTCCGGCTCCTTCTTGTCGGCAATCTTCCACAGCCATTCATGGCGCGGCTCCGGCGTCAGAATGACTTTCTTGAAGGCTTCGCGCGCGAGGCTGACGTTCGGTTTTTTGCCCTCCACCTCCTTGTCGAGGTGCTTGACCATTTCCCAGTTGGGAACGTATTTGACCATGAAGTCGATATCTTCGGGCATCATGGGGTCGAGAATGAGTGCCTTCGTCGTCAGCGAGTTGAGCTTGAGAATTTCGATGCGGAACCAGTTGCGCTTGCCGACTTTTAGAATTTCATGCGGCGTCACGACCAGCTTCTGGTCGGGGTCTTTCAGTTTTTTACCGTTAAGCTCCACCCCGCCCTGACTCATCAGGCGCTTGGTGTCGGATTTGCTTTTGCCGGGCCTTGCCATCTGCACCAGATCGAAGGCGTCGATTTTAGGACTGACCAAGCCCAGCGTCGGCAGGTTTTCCGGCACCTGCCCGCGTGAAATGGTGTTTTCGAACCAGTCGCGCTCGCCTTCCGCAATTTCGGCGCCGTGGTAACGCTCGACCAGCGCCGTTGCCAGCGCAATTTTGGCATCGCGCGGTTTTTTGCCGATCATCGTCTTGAAGCCGGAAATTTCGGAATAAGGCACATCGGTATAAACGCGGAAATATTCCTCGATCAAATGGTCGGGGATGCTCATGATACGGCCGAACTTGTCGCGGGAGCTGTGCAGCAACCCGATATAGTTGCCCATGCTTTTCGACTGCTTGCCGCGCCCGTCGATACCGGGGGTGATTTTGGTGGTGATCAGCGTCTGCGGTTTTTTACCGTGTTTTTCCTGCAAAAGCCTGCCGATCGATTCATTGAAAAACTGGTCGGAGCCCACGATGGCCAAATCGGATTCCACGACCAGCGAGTCATAGCCCTGCAAAATCGGGTACAGCATTTCCTGCACATAAATCTCGCGCCCCTGCGCCAGACGCATCTGGAACATATCGCGCGCCATCAGGCGGGCATGGGTGACAAGCGACGACAGCTCCATAAATTCGCGGAGCGGCATTTTTTCGTACCATTCCGAATTGCGGCGCACCTCGATCAATTTCGGGTCATCGAAACGCAAGACCATGCGCGCCTGTTCGATGAAGGTCGCGATATTCTGCTCCACCTCGTCCACCGGTATGTCACTGCAGGTATCCAGCCGCCCGTCGGGGTCGCCAATGCGCGTGGTAAAATCGCCGATCACGAAAACGACCTTGTGCCCGCGGTCCTGCAGGTAACGCATCAGCCACAGGTTGACGGCATGGCCGATATGCAGCGTGGGCGTGCGTACATCCACGCCGTATTTGATGCGGAGAGGCTTTCCGTACTTCAGCCGTGCCTTGAATTCCTCGCGCGAGAGGAACTGGTCCGAGGTACGGTCGAAATAAGCCATAACTTCGTTGATTTTGACAGCCATGTGATGTTCCCCTTTCTGCTGCAAATGTAGCAGAAAAACTGCTAGGCTGTATGCGGTAAAATTTTTCCGGAATTTCCGATGTTCAAGATCAAGACAACAACCCTGTTCCGCAAAGACGGATTATACTTCATCCCCGTAACGGGCAAGGGTCTGGGCGTATTTTGCGAACACGACCTCAAGGCCGGCGATACGATCGAGGTTGCGCCCGTCTTCATTTTCAACGAACAGGACACCGCCGCCGTCGAAAAAACCATCGTCGCCGATTATTATTTCAGCGCGCAAAACCTGCCCGAAGATTATTTGCGCCGCCTGGGCATCGTTGACGCGAAAAAAGCCAGCTGCATGGCGATGGGCGTGATGTCGTATTGCAACCATATGGTCGAGCCGAATGCGGAAGCCGAAAAAATCTTCGAGCATCAGGCAGTTTATTACAAATTGTCGGCGCGCAAGGACATTCCCGCTCATGCCGAAATCTGCATCAATTACGGCCTGTCATGGATGACGATGCGCCGGATGCGCGATAGCGGCCGGTTGACCGGCAAAGAGGACACGGCGCATGAATAAATCATCCCTCGCATTGCCGGCGATGGCGGCGGGCGGGCTGTTATGCCTTGCCCCCTTTATCACATCGCCCATTGCATTGCTGATAGGCATGGGCGTGGCGCTGGCGTTCGGCAATCCGGAGGAAGAACGCACCAAACGGTTTTCAAAGCTTTTCCTGAGCATCGCGGTTGTGGGCCTCGGCGCGGGCATGGATCTGGGCGTGGTTGCCAAGGTGGGCGCGGCGGGTGTGGGATATACATTCATTGGGTTGAGCCTGACGCTCGCGGCCGCATTCGTGCTGGCGCGCCTGTTCAAGACAGAACGCGATACCGGAATCCTGATCGCCGTCGGCACCGCGATTTGCGGCGGCAGCGCGATTGCGGCGGTGGCGCCCGCAATTGATGCCAAGGCGAAATCCATTTCGGTCGCCATGGGCACGGTGTTCCTGCTGAACGCGGCTGCACTGATCGTGTTTCCGTTTATCGGCCATTTGCTGAACATGACCGAACATCAATTCGGGCTGTGGGCGGCGCTGGCGATACACGACACCAGTTCGGTCGTGGGCGCGACGATGCAATACGGGGCAGAGGCGTTGCAGACCGGCACGACGGTTAAACTCGCGCGCGCGCTATGGATTTTGCCGGTGTCTATGGCGGCGGGATATATTTTCGCGGGCAAGGGCAAACGGAAATTTCCGTGGTTCATCCTCGGCTTTATCGCCATGGCCGCGCTGTTTTCATCCTTCCCTAATATGCATTTCGCGGCGGATATTATTGTCGGATTTGCCAAACGGCTGCTGGTGCTGACGCTGTTCCTGATCGGCACCAGCCTGACGCGCGAGACGCTGAAATCGGCTGGTGCGGGCGCGTTTTTGCTGGGTATTGCGCTATGGGCACTGTCTGCGCTGGGCTCTCTTTGGGCCATCATGGCGGGCTACATTCATTAACATAACCGGTCGATTGCGCCCCCGGGCCGCCTCTGGTAAAGTCATGGCACGCATTTTCTTAACGGGGACCGAAGCATCACATGGGCAAACTGTGGCGGCGCGCAGGACAGGGCGAAGTGGCCGCCAACGGGCTGCAGCAGGTTGACCTTGAAACCCTGCGCCTTGAAAAACCCGCCGTTATTTTCCTGACCGGTTTTTTCACCTATGACGACGCGCCCCAGCATATCCGCGCGGCGTTCAAGGGCATCAACGAACTAACCAGCGCAACCGAACAGGGCAGGCAGGCCGACACCTATGTATGGTCACATGCGGGGCTGAAGGAAATTTTCAACCTTGCCGCGTACGAAGCGTTTCCGGCCAAACGCGCATCCGAAAATGGCTACGACCTGTCGCGCGGCGTCATCATGCCGCTGGTCGCCAAGGATTTCAAAATGGACGCGCAGGGCAATGTGACCGGCGCACCGCTGCCCCTCGACGAAGCGAAAAAGAATTTGCGCCATGTGACGTTTTTCGCCTACAGCGCAGGCACAATCACGGCGCAGGAATGCTTCAACGCATCCGTCAAAATGATGAAATCCGTTGGATATACCGACAAAGACGCGCGCGATGTGCTGCACGAAGTCGCGCTGGTCAGCGTTGGCGTGATGTCGCGCCCGGGTGCGGAGAAAAACCGTTTTACGACCCTATACCTTGAAGCCACCAACGACCGCATCGTCAGCATGAAGAACCGCATGTGGACGCCGCTGCGCACGCTGTTCGACTGGTTTGCCAAAAAACTGAAGATCCGCACATTGTCGCCCAATAGCGTGATCATCACCGGCCCTGTCAAAAAGAAAGACAAGGAAACGCGGATGCAGGACGGCAAACCGGTTCACAAGGAGATCAAGGGCATGCTGCCCAAATGGTTTCCGTTCAAGACAAACCACGAACTGCCCCGTTACGTGACCGAGGATGAAGATGTGAGCCCCTTTGCCCGCATCGTGGAGTACAGCCTGGCCAACGCAATTACACGCGAAAGATTATTGAACCCGCTTGATTTGCTGCCCCCGCCCGCGGGCACGCCTCCGGCCGAGGCCGAGGCATACCGTTCAAAAATCGCGAATGCGGTCAGCAAGTCGAAATAATTCGGTTTTGATTGTACCGGACACCGGATTTCATTAGAATCTGCGGCATAATAGTACCCTAAAGGGACGAATCATGCGCAATTTCAAGTACCTGCCCGCTTTGCTCACCGGCATCCTCTGCTTGCTGGCAGGGCCTGCCTTCGCGAGCGATGCCGCACTGGATTTCACAAGGCATTGGGCGGGCTATACCTGCCTTGCGCTGTTTGGTTCCGCCTATGCGCTTGTGATCCTCGAAGAAAACATCCATCTGCGCAAATCGAAACCCGTGATGCTGTTCGCGGGGCTGATCTGGATGCTGGTCGCGTTTTGCTACGGGCAGGTCGGCAAGGCGGATGACGTCTCGCCGCTACTGCGCCACAACCTGCTGGAATTCGCCGAACTGATGCTGTTCCTGATGGCGGCGATGTCTTATATCAACACGCTGGACGAACGCAACGTGTTTGCCGCGCTGCGGGCGAAGCTGGTGGCGGCGAAACTGTCGCTGCGCCAGATTTACTGGGTGACGGGACTGCTGGCGTTTTTCATCTCGCCGCTGGCCGATAACCTGACGACGGCGCTGGTGATGGGCGCGGTCGTGCTGGCGATCGGTGAAGGCCACCCGAAATTTATCGTGGTTTCATGCATCAATGTGGTGGTTGCCGCCAATGCAGGCGGCGCGTTCAGCCCGTTCGGCGACATCACGACGCTGATGGTCTGGCAAAAGGGCCTGGTCGAATTCCGCGAATTCTTCGCGCTGTTCATCCCCTCCGTCGTCAGCTGGGTCATCCCTGCGCTTGCGATGTCTTTTTCAATCCCCAAGGCAAACCCAGCCGCCCCCGAACAAAAAGAAAAAATCAAGCCGGGCGGGCTGGTGGTGATCGGCCTGTTCCTGCTCACCGTTTTCATGACGGTGATGCTGCACCATGAACTGCACCTGCCACCTTTCCTTGGCATGATGACGGGGCTTGGCCTGCTTAAAATCTACGGCCATTTCATTGAAAAACGCGAGAAACGCGATTTTGACACGCTGCCGGTGCTGGCGCATATCCCCAATTACAAGCCGGCGCGCAAACCGTTCGATATCTTCGTGAGCCTGAAGCGCGTCGAATGGGACACGCTGCTGTTTTTCTACGGCGTGATGCTGTGCGTCGGCGGCCTCGGTGCGATGGGTTACCTATCGCTGATGTCGGAATACCTTTATATCGGCCTGGGTGCCACCACCGCCAACGTGCTGGTCGGGATACTGTCGGCAATCATCGACAACATTCCCATCATGTTCGCGGTGCTGACCATGGAACCGGATATCAGCCATAACCAGTGGCTGCTGGTGACGCTGACCGCCGGTATCGGGGGGTCGCTGTTGTCGATCGGCTCGGCGGCGGGGGTCGCGCTGATGGGTCAGGCGCGCGGTATTTACACGTTCTTCGCGCACCTGAAATGGACATGGGCGATTGGACTCGGTTATGTCGCCGCCATTTATACCCATATCTGGCTGAACGGTCTGAACTGATGGACACCATCATCCAGAAAATCGAATTCCTGCTGCTGATCGCAGCCGTGGTTGCGATGGTGGCGCGCAAACTACGCCTGCCGTATAGCGTGGGGCTTGTGCTGGCGGGTATCGGCCTTACCTTTGTGCATCCGTTCGACCTGCCGATCACCAAGGAACTGATTTTCACCGTGCTGCTGCCGCCCCTGATTTTCGAAGCCGCGCTGTTTATCCCGTGGAAAGAATTGAAACGCGACCTGCCGGTACTGCTGCCCTTTGTTACCGTCGGGTTGCTGCTGTCGGCGGGACTGACCGCGCTTGGCATGAATTACCTTGCGGGCTGGCCCATGGCGGCGGCGGGCGTGTTCGGGATCCTGATTGCGGCGACCGACCCCGTATCGGTGATTGCGACGTTCAAGGAAGCGGGCGTGCATGGCCGCCTGCGCTTGCTGGTCGAGGCGGAAAGCCTGCTAAACGACGGCACCGCAGCTGTCGTTTTCGTCATCGCCCTTGCCCTTGCAACGGGCGCGCAGGCGATGGGCGCCAGCGACATTGGAATAACGGTTTTGAAAACCGTCTTCGGTGGCATTGCGGTTGGCGCGCTGGTGGCGGGATCGGTCTTGTTCATTGCGGGCAAAACAGACGACCATCTGGTGGAAATCAGCCTGACGACTATCATCGCCTATGCGTCATTCCTGCTGGCCGAGCATTTTCATTTTTCGGGCGTGCTGTCCTGCCTCACCGCCGGGTTGCTGACCGGCAATTTCGGGTACCTTGGCGCGATATCGGACAAAGGGCGCGAGGCGGTCACGAATTTCTGGGAATATGCGGCGTTCGTCGCCAATTCCCTTATCTTCATCCTGATCGGCGTGCATGAAACGCAGCAGAATTTCGGCCCGGTGATGGGTGCCGCGGGCATTGCCATCCTGTTTGTCACCATTGGCCGCGCGGTTGCGATTTATCCCTTCGCGGCGCTGTTTTCAAAATCGAAACTGAAGATCGACATGAAGCACCAGCATGTGTTGTTCTGGGGCGGCCTGCGCGGCGCGCTGGCGCTCGGCCTTGCGCTCGGGTTGCCGGACAACATGCTGATGCGTAACGAAATCATCACCGTCACCTTCACCGTCGTCGCGTTCTCGGTATTCGTGCAGGGGCTCAGCATGACGCCGCTGCTGCGTCACTTCGGCGAAATCCCGAAGCACGGCAAAAAAGCGAAACATTAAGGCGGATTAAACCAGCTCGCCGTCCTGCCAGAAATCGCCGTAGCGGACGGGCAGCAGTTCGACGGTCGGGGTTTTATAAAGCTTGTCGGATTTCGGGTCGCGGAGGATGGCGTGGCCCTTGGCGATGAAATCGACGATCACTTCGCGGCAGCGGCCGCAGGGCGGGATGACTTTGGGTTCGAACCCCGGGCGGTGATAGACGGCGACGATCGCGGTGATCGTGCGGCCTTCGCGGCGATTGGCTTCGTTGATGGCAAAAGGTTCGGCGCACATCGAAATGCTGCCCACATCGGTTATCAGGTTGACGCCCGTCACGATATCGCCGTTGTCGAGGCGCGCGGCCGCGGCCACCAACGGCGGGATTTTTTCGTTGTAGATTTGCAGCACAGGTTTGCTGGCGGCATCGCATGCTGCCTTGACGAGTTCATGGTCCTGCGCGTTTAAGTCGAGTTTTTGCATGATGTTCCTGCCCTATCCAATATATTAGGGCATTTTCTAAAAAGGAAAAGGCCTAAACCAGCTGTTCGCGGGAAAGCCAGAACACTTCGCCTTCACTGTTTTCGGTATCCAGCCACAGGAACGCGATTTCCGGATATGCCGCCTCCAGCAGGTCGCGGCCATAGCCTATTTCGCAGATGATATGGCCGCCTTCGTTCAGGTGCTTGGGCGCTTCCTTCAGGATGCGGTGCGTGATATCGAGGCCGTCATTGCCGGAACCCAGCGCCATTTGCGGTTCGTGGTAATATTCGGGCGGCATGCCCTGCATCAATTCCGCATCGACATAGGGCGGGTTGGTGATGATGAAATCGTATTTCCTGCCCTTCAGCGGCGCGAAGAGGTCGCCGTGGAAAAGGTGCAGGCGATCCTTGTGAACGGACGCCGCGACGTTGATCTTCGCCACCTCCAGCGCATCTTTCGACAGGTCTACCGCATCCACCTCCGCAAACGGGAACAGGTTGGCGGCCAGAATGGCAAGGCAACCCGAACCGCAGCACAGGTCGAGCACGCTTTCAACCGCCGACGGGTCTTCGATCAGCGGCAGGCCTTCGTTATTCGTCACATCACCGAACAGCAGGTCGGCAATGTAGGAGCGCGGCACGATCACGCGTTCATCGACATAGAACGGCTGGCCTTGCAAATAAGTCTTGTTCAAAACATAGGCGAGCGGCTTGCGCGTGGTGACGCGTTTTTCGATGATGGCGGCCAGATGCTTTTTCTCGGTCGCGAGCAGCTTCGCGTCGTAATACGGCTCCAGCTGGTCGATGGGCAGGCGCAGCCCCTCCAGCACCGCGAACACCGCTTCGTCAAACGGCGAGAACGTGCCATGACCGTAGAACAAATCCGCCCGCTGGAACTTGCTGACCGCATAGCGGATGAAATCGCGCACGGTCGACAGTTCTTTTACAGCCGCTGCGGCATCAAGCTTCACGGTGGAGATTTTCGCTTTGGGTTTTGCGGCGGTTTTGGTTTTGGCTTTTTTCTTGGGGGGCATGGAAATCCGTCCTGAATGCGTTACGGCGGCCAGTTTACCGTTAAGCCTTGGCGGGGGCAAATGCTGTTTTCGGGAACAAGGCCTCGCCCAGGCCTTTTAAATGCCGCCAGATGGAGGGAACTGCCTGCCGGCATAAGGTGTTGGGGGTTTTGAAGGCTGCAACCGGGCAGCCGTTTTTTATGAGGAACACACTATGAACCAGGTCATCTATCTTGTCGGTCTTGTCGTCGTCGTCATGGCGATCCTTTCCTTCGTCGGCATTCACGTTTAACGGGAAGGAACAGTCATCATGGCCACCGAAAAAATCATGCTTCCGCAGCATTCCTATGTCGAGTGGACATCGATTGCGGCGGGTACTGTCATTGCTGTCGCCCTGTCGCTTGTCATGCTGCAATTCGGCGCAGCAGTCGGCATCGCCGATTTCGACAACATGCGTACCAACCTCCCCTCGCGCGAACATATGATCTATGGCACGATTTACGCGCTGTTGATCCAGCTGTTCGCATTCACCATCGGCGGCTATGTGGCGGGCCGCATGCGCGCACCGATCACCGGCAGCCCGATCCATGAACGCGAAGTGCGCGACGGCATCCATGGCGTCCTCGTCTGGGCGACCGGTACGGTTGTTGTTGCCATCGCCGCAGCCATCGGCAACATGCACGTAACGGAATCGGACATGGAGCTTGCGAAAGACGTTATCCGCCAGCGTCATACGATTGCCGTTATACTTGCCTTTGCGGCGGGTGCAACATCGCTGGTTTGCGGCGCGGCGGCTTTCGTTGCGGCATCCAAGGGCGGCGATCACCGTGACAACATGGTCGATCACAGCCACCAGATTTCTTTCCGCACCGCGAAAAAGAAAAAATAAGCCTTAATGCTTTACGAACCTGAAAATGCCGGAGATCGCCTCTCCGGCATTTTCTTTTCGTGCCGGGCAGGGTATATTCCCGCACATGACAGACGACTCTTTCAAACTCGATTCCAGCTGGCAGGATGTGGTGGGCGGCGAATTCGCGCAGCCCTATATGCAGAAACTCGGCGCTTTTTTGCAGCAGGAAAAAGCGGCGGGGCATATCGTCTATCCGGCGGCGGAAAATATTTACAATGCGCTCAACACCACGCCGTTCGACAAGGTGGAGGTGGTGATACTGGGACAGGACCCGTATCACGGCCCCGATCAGGCGCATGGCCTTTCCTTTTCCGTCCGCGCGGGCGTGAAGATTCCGCCAAGCCTGCGGAACATCTATAAAGAAATCGGCGGCACGATGCCAAATACGGGCGACCTGACGCCGTGGGCAAAGCAGGGCGTGCTGCTGCTGAACGCGACGCTGACCGTACAGGCGGAAAACGCCGGATCGCATCAAGGGCGCGGGTGGGAACAGTTCACCGATGCCATTATCCGTGCGCTTAACGATCGCGGCGAGCATATCGTGTTCATGCTCTGGGGCAGTTACGCGCAAAAAAAGGGCGCGTTTATCGACCGCAAAAAACATCTGGTGCTGGCGGCGCCGCACCCCTCGCCCCTTTCCGCGCATCGCGGATTTCTGGGTTGCGGCCATTTCACGCAGGCGAACGAATATTTGAAACAGCAGGGCCGCAAGCAAATTGACTGGAGCAACGTGCAGTGACCATCACCGTCTATGGCATCAGGAATTGCGACACCATGAAGAAGGCGTTCACCTGGCTGGACAAGCACAAGGTTGCTTACGTTTTTCACGACTACAAAAAATCGGGCGCGGATGAAGATGTCCTGAAAAAGGCCATCGCCGAACACGGCTGGGAAAACGTCATCAACCGCAAGGGCACCACATGGCGCGCCCTGCCCGAAAAGGCGCGCGACGCGATGACCGAAAAGACCGCGATCAAGGCGGCGCTTGATAACCCGTCGCTGGTCAAACGCCCCCTTGTGACACATAAAAAGGGTGTTTTGCTGGGCTTTGACGAGGCTGCATTCAAGGTCTTGACATAATCTGCCGCGCCCCTTAATTTACCTTCCATAATCAATTTTTAATGGAAGCCGATTCATGCCCGCACCCACCGCCAAATTCGCCCTCGAATTCCCCCAAGGCCATATCATTTATGCCGATACCGGCATTTACTACCGCCCCAATGACGGCGACACGGGATACATGATCTATGGCGACCGCAAAGAACTGTTCGGCAAGCAGGCCGTCACCGTTTCAGCGAACCGCGAAACGGGCAGCGGCGATTACGCGGTGGTGCATGAATTTAAAAACGGCGCACTAATCGATGCGCGCCTTGTCCAGCGCAACACGACCATCGACGGCAAGCTGGCGGATGAGCAGACGCTCGCCAACATCAATGCCGATCTTGCCTCCGGCGGCCTGACGCTGCGCCGCCCGCAGGAATTCCGCGCCCCCACCGTTTACAATGTCGCGCAATTTCAAGATGGCCGTTTGCTGGTGCAGCTGATGGGCGAAGAACGCCAGTTGTGGATGGGCAAGCCCGGCGAGCTGAAAAAGCTGGATGCGCAGCAAACGCTGCAAGGCGGCGGCAGCATGTATTACCGCACGGCGGATGGCATCAATGTCGCATTGCCCTATGGTTTGGGCGGCCCCGGCCATAACGACATCCCGAAATTCGGGGACGAAGAAATGGTGTACCTGCATACGCGTGGGAATGACGGCGACCCAGCGAAATACGGCATCATCTTCCCCGCCCCGCCCGCGTTTCTGGATCCGTTCAGCAAGCCTGCTGCAGCGGCCCCGGCGGCAAATGCGGCGTTCAAACCGCCGAAGCCTTAACCAACCACGGGCGTTTTTGCTTTTGGTTTGACGGATGATTTCGATCCTTTTTCGGGATCGCGCTGGATGAATTTCGATTTGTCACCGGACAGGTTGCCCTCGACCGGCGTATCGGCCAGCGGTGCCTGAAGCCCGCCATCCTTGTGCTGCAGTTTCATCATTTTACCGACATCCGCACCTTCAAGGCGCAGCGTCGCGCCCAGTGACATGCTGAAATGCACGACCGGCGTCAATCCTTCGCCGGTCAGCGTGTTGTTTAATGCTGCGACATGCTCGGGCGTCATGCCTGCCGTCGGCACGCGCAGCACAATGCCGCGCCCCGTATGCCCCGCCTGCCAGTCGATCTGGGCGATCATATCCTTGTGCATGTCCTGCACGCGCAGCATATCATCGCCCTGCAAACGGATGGTCGTTCCCATGCTGGCGCTTTCGTGTATCACGGGCTTGAAACCGGCATCACGCAGCTGTTCGATACGGTCGTTGATCTGTTCGGGGCTCAAATCCTTGACGCTGGTGCGTGTGATGATGCCGCCCCTGTCCATCACTGCATCGTTCCATGTGCCAATCGCCAGCACGCTGTCGCGGATTTTGGCGGGGAGTTCCTTTTGCAGCTGTTCGAATTTCGCGACATCAGCGCCCGTAATGCGCAGCGTGTCGCCCATCGATGCGCTGGGGCAGCGTTGCGTGCCGATGCCGTTTTTCTGCAGGATGCGTTCCATTGCCCGCACATCTGCCGGTGCAATATCGGCAAGCGGCAAGCGAATGATCGGCTCGCCATTCACGGTGACGGCCGGATGCCACTGCGCGGTATCGGACAGGATGCCCATGGGGCTGCCCGCACCCGGTTTCGGTTTCGCTTCGTCCAGATGCAGCGGCGCATCGGTGCCGTATTTGCGGTAGAGGTTCGCGGCGGGGCTGGTGTCGCGCTGCAGCGCGGCTGCGATGCTATCCATATTTTCCTGCGGCACATACAGGTAGAATTTGCCAGCGTCGCGCATGCTTTCGCGCACCGATGCCTCGACGCCGTTGCGCGCCAATATGCCCTGCAGGTTCTGCAGTTCCGGTTCGGTGAACAGGCCGGGTGTCGTGCGGAAGGCATTCATATGGCCGCCGCCATCCAGCGGGATCATTTTGACTTCGTAATTTTTCGTATCCGCCGCCTTGATGAAACTGAAAATATCCATGCCCCGCGTGCCGGGCGCCGCGGAAACGCCGTCGCGCACGTTTTCAAGGTATTGCAGGCGGCGTTCCAGCGCTTCCTTGATGTCTTGCGTGCTGGTGCCCTGCACGTTGCTGGCAAAATCGTACAGCCCTTCGGACAGTTTTTGATCCTTCAGGATATCCGCCGCCAGAATGCGCTGGCCGCGCGTGGTGCAGTTGCCTTTGCGCTGCGCAAAAGCCTGTTCGACGCGGATGGGCGGCTTCTTTAGCGCGTTGTCGATGGCCTTTTTCACCGCCGCATATTCGGGGCCCTTGGCGCTGCTTTCTTTTTTCGCCACTTCCAACTCGATCAAGGCGCGCAGGTCGGTGCCGGGCCGCACCGTAAATTCCTGTACAGCATTATTGAGCGGCCTGTTTTGCGCGTCATAGCCGATAATGGCGGATTCATGCCCTGCATCGTACAATGTGTAAACGTAACCACCATCCGGTGTCTGCTTGATCTTCGTGATGTTGAAATGGCGGTCGTGCCCGGTCAGCATATACATCTCGCCGCTGCGCTCCAGCTCCTGCATTTTGATGGCTGAATAACGCTTGATCGCTTACGGCGTCGGGGAATCGCCGATGGCACGCTGGTCGTCCTGCAGATTTTCCAGTACGCGCGACACCCGCGATAAATTGTCGCTCTGCGCGGGCGTGATGTTGCCCAGCAGTTGATATGCGTTAAGGATTTGCTGATACCCCTGCACGGCGGGCAGGCGGTAATAGCCCTGATCCAGTTCGGCTTTGGGCGTGATCATCGTGCCCATTTCAAGGCGCCGCACCTGCTCGATCTCCGGTGCGAAAACGCGCCAGTTATCGAGAATTCTTTTCGCCTTGGCAATTTCGTCGTCGATCGACTGCAAAGGCATTACCGTCTCCGGCACTCGGGAGGTTGAAAACAAATGATTTTTACATATAATATCGGGTAAGTGTAAAGGAACGGTTAAGCCGGATAACCAAACCCGATCAACAGCTTAACTTACTTCGCCAACTCGCTTTTGATCGCCGATACCAGCGCGGGGTCATCGGGCGCCATATCGGGAGAAAAGCGTTGCACGACCTCGCCTTTGCGGTTGAGCAGGAATTTCTCGAAATTCCACAGCACTTCCGGCTCGGGATTGGGGGCGATGCCATAGCCCTTCAGCTTCTCGCGGAACGATTCACCGGCGGGGGTGGTCGCAGCCGGCTGCGCCGTGGTCAGCACATCAAACAGCGGATGTTTCTGCGCGCCCGTCACGGTGATCTTGCCGAACATCGGGAACTGGATGCCGAAGGTTGTCTTGCAAAACGCCTCGATCTCGCCGTCGGTGCCGGGTTCCTGCCCTGCGAAATCATTCGCGGGAAAGCCTGCCACCACCAGCCCCTGCCCGCCATATTCGGCGTGCAGTTTTTCAAGCCCTTCATATTGCGGCGTCAACCCGCATTTGGATGCCACATTGACGGCCAGCACCACCTTGCCGCGAAAATCGCCCAGCGATGCGTTATCGCCGTTGATCCGTTTCAGGGGAATGTCATAAAGGGACGTGTTCATGGTCGCGCTCCTGCTGTGGACTATTGTATGATTGCCCTTATAGTAGCGTTATCCCGACACAAGTTGCATCATAAAATGAAATATATTGCCGCATTCCTGTTCCTGCTGTTGATGGCCACGCCCGTGCTGGCCGATACCACGCTGACCATCACCATGGGCGCGAAAAAGAAAAGCATGACGGCGGCAGAACTGCTGAAAAATCCGGCGACGCGCGATGTGACAATCCCGAATGATCCGTCCTACAAGAAAAATATGACCTACCGCGCCATTCCGCTGTCCGCGCTGCTGGACGCCATGAAAATGCCGCAGGATGCGGTGATCGAGGCGGTGGCGGCCGATGGTTTCGTCGCGCAGTTGCCACTGGATCTTGTCCTGCATACCGTAGCAGGTGCTTCGGAAGCATTCGTGGCAATCGAACCACCGGATGAGAAATGGCCGATGCTTGCGGGCAAGAAGGCAAGCGCAGGCCCTTTCTATGTCGTCTGGACGAACCCCGCCGCATCCGGCATCCGCAGCGAACAATGGCCGTATATGGTGGCGGAGCTGCGCGCGGCGGATTCACCCGCGAAACGCTGGAAAGAAATGGCGGTGGATAAAACCCTGCCCGCGGATTCACCCATTCGTGCGGGTCAGGCATTGACCGTGACGCAATGCATGGCGTGCCACAAACTGAACGGCGCGGGCAGTGCCGATATCGGCCCCGACCTCAATCGTCCGATGAGCCCCACGGCTTATTTCACGCGTGACGCACTGAAAAAATACATCCGCGATCCCGCCTCCGTGCGCAAATGGGATGCGATGCAAATGCCGGGCTTCACAAAGGAAGCCTTGAGCGACCGTGAAATTGATTTGATCATTGCCTATCTGGAACACATGGCATCACAGAAAGAAAAAAAATGAGCGAGCTCCCGCACTGCCCGAAATGCCAATCAACCTATACCTACGAAGACCAGGGCATGTTCATTTGCCCGGAATGCGCCAATGAATGGTCGGCGGCCGCGAAGGCAGAAGCCGAGCCCGCAGGGCTGGTCGTGCGCGACGCCAACGGCACGGTTTTGCAGGACGGCGACACCGTTTCGGTCATCAAGGATTTGAAGGCGCGCAATTCATCCGATGTTGTCAAGGTTGGCACCAAGGTCAAAAACATCAAGCTGGTGGAGGGCGACCACAATATCGACTGCAAGGTGCCGGGCATCGGCCCCATGGGGCTGAAATCGGAATACGTCAAGAAAGTATCGGAGTAAGCGATGGAAAAAGACAACGCCGCGAACAATCAGATGCCGCTGACCGCCGGCGAAATGCAGGTCATCGACCAGTTCCGCCGCCAGAAAAGCACGGCTGTCCTGACCATCCTGTTCACCGACATCAAGGGTTTCACCCGCATCACCGAGGAACAGGGCGAAGCCTATTCCAATAAGCTGCGCAAGCATCACGACGACGTTGTCGTGCCTGTGATCGAGCGCGACGGCGGTGGGCGCGTGATAAAGCATATCGGCGATTCCGTGATGGCGGTATTTTCCGAACCCTCCACCGCTGTCGCACGCGCATTGGAAGTGCAGGAAAAACTGGCGGCCTTCAACCGCGCACATCCCGAGCTTGAAAATATCGAGGTCCGCATGGGCCTGCATTCCGGTCAGGTCACGACCGAAGATGACGTGAACGCCGATGTGTTCGGCCGCCATGTCAACCGCGCGGCGCGCGTGGAGGCACTGGCCGATGGCGGACAGGTGCTGGTGACCTATGCCGTGTTCGACAGCGCGCGCGGCTGGCTGAACGACAAATCCGAAAAACCGGTCGGCTGGCAGAAACATGGCAGCTATGCGCTGAAGGGCATCCCCGACCCCGTCGAAATTTTCGAGCCGTACAGCCCCGCATTAGCCAAGCCGAAATCCCCTGCGGGCGCGCTGGCGGCGGGCGGGCATTCAGGCAAACGCATGGCGGTCGCGGCCTTCGGCCTGATCGCGCTTGCGGCCGTCGGCACCTATTTCGCCATCCAGTTCGCCAACAGCACCCCGGAAATCAGCCTTGTCGATTACAGCGCGCAGGATGCGCGGCTGTGGGACGGCTCGCGGTTCGATGTGGGCGGCGAACAGGGGCAGCATATCCGTCCCGTTCTGACGCCGCTGAAGGCAGGCCATCATTTGCTGAACGTGGATTCCAGCCAGATTGTGCGGTTTTTTGCGCCGCTTGATATCAAGCCCGGCAAGAACCTGATACAGGTTAAATTTGAGCGCGACGAGCTGCCCGGCATTTCCAGCCGCATCGAATACGCCAAGGACGGCGAAAACACGCTGAAAAACAACAACGAACAAGATTACAAATCCTATGGCGCGCAGATGGTGCCGAAAGACAACAAGGCGAACATCCAGCTGTCATTAAAGGCCGAACCCGACCCCGCCGATGAAAAACGCGTGAAATTCACCTGCGACTGGACCGTATTGCTGAACGGTAGCGCCATCAGTCAGGGCAGCTTCAGCGACACAAACCCGACGGACAATAATGACGTAAAGCGCGCGCCACAGAAAATCCTGTGGAGCGACGATTTCCATTTCTACTACCTGTCCTATTACATGAGCGGCAGCAGCGCGGAATTCACGATCGAGGCGAATTACGCGGATTACAAAAACCGCTGATGCTTATGACTGCAGCCCGTCATCGGGGATGTGCGGCTCGACAAGGTTTTTGAGGTTCGCCAGCGATTCCTGCCAGCCAAGGTAGCAGGCCTCGACGGGGATGACATCGGGCAGGCCTTCTTGCACGATCGTCACTTCGGTGCCGACCATGACGGCCTTCATTTCGATCGTGACGCTGATTTCGCCCGGCATGTTCGGGTCGTCGAATTTGTCGCTGTAGCGCAGACGTTTGCCCGGCACCAGTTCGTTATAGGTGCCGCCGAAGGAATGGCTTTTGCCGGTCGTGAAATTCGTGAACGACATTTTGTAAGTGCCGCCGACCTTCGCATCCAGATGGTGGACGTGGCAGGTGAAGCCGTTGGGCGCAATCCATTTCGCCATCGCATCGGCATCCAGAAAGGCGCGATAAAGTTTTTCCGGCGTCGTGGTCAGGACGCGGTGCAGGCGGACTGTGTTCGGCATATGGTTTCTCCTTTAATGTAAATCAAAGCAACGGCCGCGAAAAAGTGCCGCACAGCAGGCAAAAATTTTACCACCAGCCCTTTTGGCGCGGGATCGGGCCGTTTTCGAGGTAATTCTTCAGCAGTTTTTTATATCGCGCCATTGATGATTTGATGCGGATATGTTTCAGCTTGATCAGGTATTGCTCTGCCTTCCACACATTGCGCTTGCTGGAACGCCAATCTGTTTTTGTATCGTCCAGATGCGCGACCTGATACCCCGTGATCTTGCCGGACTTATCGACATAGGGGTCGTAATAACTCCATGCCAGATCGCGTGCGGAGCGGTATTGCGCCGGACGCCCGTGCAGACCATCATCGCGTGACAGCGCAATCGAACCCCAGCGGCCTTTTTCCTGAAACACAAAAATTACATGATCAAGGTTGTCCTTGCTCTCGAGGCTCATGACCAGCGGCGGATATCCGCGATGCTCCAAAATCGCCGCAGCGGCAAAGGCCGCCTCGAAACAATGCAGCCGACCGCGCTTCAGCGCCGTTTCGGCAGATGCCAGCGTTTCGCCCTTTTTCTCGCGGTTATAGGGCAGGCCGCGCAGGTATTGCTGCACCTGACGCGGCGTTTTGAGTTTTTTGCTGAGTTTCTCGGCAAGCGTCATTTTGACATAATCGCAAAATATGTTTTTTACAGCCAGAACATCTGACAGGTTTTTGAACGAATTTACAATTACGAAAGCAAACAGCTCATAGCGGTCAATTTCGTCTATCCGGGATCGCCGCAAAAAAAAACAAGGAAGCGGGTCCAGCCTGTCGGTCGCGTCCCCAGGCGCGGATCAGCGCAAGATACGGCCACTTTCCCGCTGCCTGACGCTGCGCAGACCGGCCGGTTTTGGCACCGTCACGTCGTGCAGCCAGATGGCCTGTTTTTTGAAGCCCATCCAGACCATCACCTGCATCAACGGATGCGCGACAATATTGTGAAACGCCCAGGCATGTTTCACCCAGCGCAGCCGCCGTCCTTCCATCGCCGCCGGATGCAGCAGCATCAGAATTTCAAAGGCGTCGAAATCATGCGCCACCAGCGGTTTGCCGCCGTCATGGAACACCGTCAGCCTGCCCTGCTCGATCTCGGCAATATCGATGCGTTCAATATCGGCAAGACGCAGGACAATATTTCCGGCCTTGATGAATGTGCGGCTCATGGTTTTGCTGCTTTCAAAAATGGCGTCGGGTCGCGCAGTGATGGCGGCCTGCCGCTTGCCATCGTCCATTCAAAGGCATTGCGCGTTCCTGCAGCGTGGCATTCAAGATGCAGCATCGACATCGGCCGGCCTTTGTCGGTTTTCAGCACCCGCCTGACCTGCCCCAGCGTTTCGCCACGCTGCACGGTGTCGCCCACCTGCTTTCCGGCAGATGAAATTTCGCCGTAAAGAACTACGCCCGATGCCCCCTCGACCAGTACAGCATCCGTGTCGTGCCACCAGTCGGAACCGGCTTTCGGGCCGGTAAAGGGGATGATGGCAACGATCGTGCCCGCCTCGACCGACTGCACCGCTGTGCCTTCCGCGCAGTACAGGTCGATGCCTTCATGCACATGATGCGCGCGTTCGACACCAAACGCGCCGGGATGCGGCGACAGAGGCAACGCTGTCTCGCCCGGATTCATCGCCCGGAACGACATGCTATCGTCGCTCGGCACAAGCACGAGGTTGATGGGCGAGTGCCAGTTCACGCTCATCCCTCCACGCTGCCGCCGGTTTTGTGGTCGAGGTCGAAGTTGCGTTCGATGACTGCGATCACGCGCTTTGCGTCAACATCCTTGCGGTACACGATATTCGGCCCGTGGTTATCAAGCATGACCGCCCAGATACCGTCCTCGATCTCGCGCAAACCGTTTGATGTGTTTTTGCCGCATTGGTGGCTGCCGCATTCGAAGAACTTTTGTGAACGCACGGGAATTTCATCCGGCGCACCTGTTTTCAACTCGCAGTGGAAATGCACGATATTGTCGAGCCCGGGATGGTCTTTGAAAATAATACGCTGGCTCTGCCCACCGACGGATGGCTTGCCCCCATAGGCAATGACTTCATCATCCCCCTTCGGTTCGATCAGCACCATGCCGTTCTTTTTCAGCTCGTTGAAGTTCGACCAGCGGCGCGACGTGACGATCTTGCCATCCGGCCCACGCGCAGCGAAGTGTCCCGCCGTCACGCGCCCGCGTTTTGTGTTCACCGGTTTGTACGCGCCGCGTGCGATGCAATGGTCGACCACTTCACGCAGACTATCGCTGATGATATCGGATTTCCATTCAACACCGGGCGCGCCCTCCACCACCGTTGACCGCGTAAAGGTGGCGGCAGCGCGATTGAGCGTCATTTCGACCAGCCCCTCCAGCGCTTCGACGCGCTCCTGGGTCACGTAATATCGCGCCTCTTCCGGTGTCACCACCATGTTCATGCGGTTGACGACGTCGTTCACCAGCACCAGATTGATGTGCGAACCCTTCATGAGTTTCAGGCCCGCCAGATACATTTCATCTTCGGTCGCACCCGTCGTGGTTTTGAAGGCCACAAGAAAAAGGTCTTTGCGATCGCGCCGGATGGTGGACACGATTTTGTCCGACGGCGTCAGCATCATCGACTGATCGCCGTCGCCGGTTTTCAGGCGCTTGGCTTTCCGCGCGGGCGCCACATCGCCGATCTGGCCGGTGTAATCGCAGATCGCGGGGTTCCAGAAAATGATTTTCGCGGTCTTGTTCGCGACCAGCTCTCCCGCGAGGCGCGCCATATCGTCATTTGTTTCGTATTCGGACGACGGATCCGCCATGCGTGTCAGCGTCATTTGTGTTTCATGGCCAAGGCGCGTGCAGATGCCCGCCAGTTCGCGCGCGGTAGAACCATAGGCAGGCGCTGCTAATGCCAAATGGTTACGCACATGTACAATCGTGCCGCCCCCAATCACATGCACGGTCGCCTTCGGGTTGTATTTGGCAACGGCTTTGCCGCCCAGTTTCTCAAGCCGCGCGGTTTCGGCCGCAAGCCGTGCAGTAATGGGGCGCTGGCCGTTTTCTACTTTCTTGTAGGTATCGCGCTGCAAGCCCAGTTGCTCCGCCGCTTCGTCGCGCGACCAGCCCATACGGTTGCGCCAGGCTCTCAGGGCGGAAGCAGTCAGCGTGTCTTCGATTCTTGGCATGCGATTCTCCTTTATGCGGGTATTTTTTACCCTATAAGGGTATTAAATACCCGCATAAAGATATCTTGGCAAGCTTTTTCGCAGGTTTCTGTCCGTTCAAACCATCAACGGATTCGCCAGAAGCTTGAATTCCAACCGCTAAATCTTTTTATGAAAAACAAAACGGGCGTTTTCAGCCCATTGTCACACAACCGTTACAAAGTCTTTCGCAATGGTGACTTGCACCGCAAACGGCCGTCACAGGCCGGGGAGATACTGAACTTATAGCGAGAAAACAAAACGCAAATCGACGGTAAGGAATACACACATGTTTGAACAAAAAGCACTCATCAGCGAAATGGAAAACCTCCGCCGCTTCGCCCTGCGCCTGACGCGCAACGGCAGTGATGCTGAAGATCTGGTTCAATCCACGCTCCTGCGCGCTCTGGAGAAAAAAGAATACTTCGAGGCCGGCACGAACCTGTTCAGCTGGACGTCCAAAATCATGTTCAACCTGTTTGCGTCGCAATACCGCCGCAAAAAGAAATTCGAAACCCAGTACGATCCCGAGCCGTATATCAACAGCGCA
>JBBRVE010000011.1:0-48720 GCA_038247245.1 Bdellovibrionales bacterium
GAAGCTGCGATAGACAAGGATCACATCCGCCATCAGCAGCAAAATAGCGACGGTAAACCAGATGAAAATCTTTTGGGAGAAACTCATGGATACACAGACCCGTCTATACACAGTGCAGCGGGCGGCAGGCATCGCCGCGCAAGGCTGCATTGTCCCAGCCTTTGCTTGACGTTGTCAACGGCACTTATGGCGTTACGCCGCGATGCCGGGATTGAAGCGCTGGATAAAGGACGTTACCAGTTTCTGCGCGGGCGGCGCGAAACGGGTGGCGGCCTTATTGAAGGCAGTTGCGAAAAATCCGCGTTTCTCCGCCGCGTATTGCGGGTTTTCTTTTTCGAAATCCTTCAGCAGCGTGTCGCGGCGTTCGTTTGACGGATGCGATGCGTTGACGAAGCGGTTGAACCACGATGCTTCGGCGGGCTTCGGCGGCTCCAGCCCTTGCGACTTGTACTGGTATTCGGTTTCGATGCGCTTCATCTTGACCATTGCGTTCTTGATCTTGCCAAGCGCGGTCGTCAGGTCGCCCGTACCGCCAGTCATCAGCGCCGCGCCGCGGTCGCACATTTCTTCCTGATGGCGGGACTTGATCGATTTCAATGCGCGGCCAAAAAGGTTGTTGGCGGCCACCACGCCAATCACGGGCAGCAGCGGCAGGGGGCCTGCAATGGCAGCCACAATCAGACTGCCATTGATAATGGCATTCAGCGGCATCCGCGCCATCCATTTAACGCCGTTCTTCGGGTGATCCAGTGCCACATGTGTCATTTCATGCGCGACCACCGCGCGCAGTTCGCCCGCATCCAGTTCCGACAGCGCGCCCTTGCCCAGCATGATGACGGGGTCTTTGCCCGACGGGCGCGTGGTCGTGCCCGCCATGTAATCGGACACAAGCCCGCCCAGCGTTGCGCGGCCTTCCTTTTTAAAGAACTGGTCGATCACGAATACCTTCGGCACCTGTTGCAGCTTTGCGGCCTTCGCCAGATGCAGGTATTCGGCGACAAATGTCGGGTGCTCCTTGCCGAATTTCACCTGAAACGCGTTGCGGTCTTTCGGGTCGTTGAAATCGTATTCGAGGAAGTCGCCCTTTTTGTGCTTGAGCAGCATTTTCTCGTGCACCATATCGACGGCCTTGGTGACGCCCAGCCGCGACAGCGCCCAAAATCCCAATGCGACCGGCGCCGCAATCAACATCCCGCCCACAAACGGCGCGAGCATGGCAAGCTTCACGCCCAGGATGCCGATATGTCCGGCCTCCGGCAGATATTCGCCCTTGATCTTTTCGGGGAGCGTCTGGAACTGGCGGATCTCGCCGGTTTTCTCGTCAACAAAGGGGGAGGGGATTGCGGTTGCCATCGTCTTCTCCTGCTGCCGTTAAGCGTGGAGGAAAGCGTATCAAGACTGTGCAGATTGTCAAACCTCGCGGCTTTTTAGTTGACCCGCTCAAATATTTTCGCGCTCTGGAAAATGCTGTGAAAAAAGTTTCAAAAACTTCAGATCGGATTTTAATTGAAGGAAAGGCGCGAAGTGCATGGAAAGGATTCAGTTTTTTTCCGGCACTTTCGCGCAAACCACTGACGGGCGTTAAGTTCCGGAACTTGTAGCAAAGATTTTGCATTTTCTCATCATCTAGTACGCTATAGTAAACTTATCCACAAGATCTAGTGACGCCACTTTGTTTACAGTTAACGAAAGTGAGTACACTTATGACTGCACCCGCAATGAATACCGACCTGCTCGCGTATAACTTCAACTTGGGTACGACAAACTTTACAGCGCATATTCACCGCGATACGGCTGACATGCCCTTGCCCGTCGTCGGCAAGAGCTTCATGCACGAACTCGCGCGTGAAGGCGACGTACTCTCCGCCGAAGTCATCATGGACAAAGGCGGCGAGATCGATGCCCCCGACGACGAAGGCCGCCGCCCGCTGCACGAGGCTGCTTTCTTCGGCAAGATGGAGATGGTCCAGTTCCTGATCGCCATGGGCGCGGTCAAGGATGCGCCCGTCCATCCCTTCGGCTACACCGCGCTCTGTTTCGCCGTGACCAAGGGACATTTCGAGGTTGCGAAATATCTCCTTGAAAAAGGCGCTAACGTGAACGTGACCGACGCGCTCAACGGCCAGACGCTCCTTCATATCACCGCACTTCGCGGCGACATGAAAATGGCGGGCCTGCTGATCGCCGCCGGCATCCACACGCTGACCGAAGACAAACAGGGCAAGACCGCCCGCGACGCCGCCGCCCGTGGCAATCACAAACAGCTGGAATCAACCCTGCTGAAGGTGATGGAACACCACGCTCGGTTCGCTGCGTAAGGGTTAGGGGCTGCACAGCTCCAGCCAGACGGCGTTGTTATCGTCGCTCATGGCTTTTGTCTCGGCGGTGTCCGAAGGCACCGTATAGACCGGTTTATATATTTCGCAAAAATCACCGCGTGAAGCGGGCGCGCACGCGCTCAGCATAGCCAGCATCGCGGTGCAGGCGGTCGCGGATGCCAGCCGCTTTTTCAGCCGTTGTCCTGTCATGTTCCAGCTCGCTCACTTTCTGGTCCGATTTCCCCGCGTGATAGGCGATAAAGCAGGCAAGCCCCAGCGCGCCCGACCCCAACAGCACCAGCCACAGCGCGCTCACGGCGTTTTGTCGCGCGTGAATGCGCCCACAATGCCGCCAACCGCCATGCCCGCGGCAATAACCGCTTCCTGCTGGTCGGGCGACAGGATCAGGCCAAGCGCGGTCGCCATCGAAATAAGGCCAAGCCAGGTGGAGCGTTCCTTGGCGCGGTCGGTGATGAAGGCGATGAATTTTTGCATGTCGTTATTCCTTTCCCAGTGCAAGGCTTGCGGCCTGCGCATATAATTCGGGGGCGTACCAGTCGCCTTTCCCGTTCTCGTGATTGACAATGGCGCGGGCGAGGCCTGCCAGCACCGCCGGTTTGGTGACGTCCAGCACCTCACGCCGCTTGACGCCCATCTGCTTCGCCACGCTTTCGGCATAATGGTCGGTGGCATTTTCATGCGGCGGCGCATAGCGGTTGATGATGCTTTCCACGGTGTCCAAGTCATGACGGCGGAAATAGGTGAGCAGCAGCACCATCAGCGCGCGCAGGCCCAGCAGCGGCGATTCGAACTCGACGAATGCCGCATCGGCCTGTACGCTGCGCTGCCCGCGCCACTTCGCGCCCGTCAGGCGGATATTGCCGGGATTGTTGTTGCGGATGCCCCGCGGCAGGAACAGCGGCGTCATGTCAGTTACGCTCCCGCATGTAAAGTTCGATGCGGTTGATGCCTTCCGCCAATGAAGTGATGCGTTGTTCAAGTGCCACCAGCCTTTCTGCCGTATGTTCGTTGGATGAAATCCATTTTTCGATGAACTCGATGCGCCTTGTGATGCTGGCCGCCCACCATACCGTCGTCACCAGATGGACGAGCAGGGTCAGCGACAGTGTCAGCAAGGCGACTGCCGTATTGTCGATCATGATTTTGTACTTTCGTTGTTACTTGATCTCGCGCACGACCAGCATCGCCGCCGCCGCGCCACCATAGAGCCGCGCCGTCGTCGTGCCATTCAGGCGACAGGTACCGGTATTCGCCCCCACGCGGATTTTATAGGTGCGGGCGGATGTCGATCCCGCGCTTTCCTGATGCAGCAATGCCAGCTGCCCGGGCAGGTTGACGCTGCCCGCGACGCCGGTTGACACCATCAACGCATTCGCGCCCGAATCCCTGAACAGCGCGGCAATCATGTTCGCGCTGCCGCCTACGGCCCCCATGCCGCGGAATTCGATTTCAATTGTGCTGGACGCGCTGGTGGGCGTGATGGCAACGGTCACCACCTCCGTCCCCTCGGTATTCTGCGGGATGGTATCGTCGTTCGGGATGGTGGTCGAAAGGTCGGCATTCGACGTATAGGTTGCCGCAACCGACTGGATGACGACGCCCGCCGGAATATCCGCCCGCGTGAATGCCGCAACCGGTTTGCCCGATGCGGGGTGATACCCGAGGCATTGCCAGTTGCCGCCCGTCACGCGCACGAATTCCGCAACATCCCCCGCCGCCGTCGTGATATTCGCTGCCCCCGGCAAAATCAGCGATGTGGCGTTATGCGTCAAGGTCAGCGCGGACTGGAATTTCAGCCATACATGGTTGCGTCCCGTCGATGTGCTAAAGCCGGTGATTGTCGTGGTGCCGCTGATCTCCACATAATCGCTGTTCGCAGCCCCGATATCGGTTGTCGCTGCCGCTGCCACCGCCGTGCCCTTCGCCAGCAGGAAATTGCCGGAAATGGCGGGGTTGGTCAGGATGAAATTCGTGCCGTCATAGACAAGGATGAAAATGCCGTTCGCCACCATCGCATTGGCCGTGGTGTCGCTGCCGTCTTGCGTCTTGATCGTTTTCACGCCCAGCGCATTGACGTTGATGGTGCTGGCTCCCGTTATTGCATTCGCCGGTTTCAAGATCACCACCTGACCAGCAGCATATGCTGTCGCCGCAGGTACGGGCGCAACGGCATAGGTATTCGCCGATCCGGTATCCGCTGCGAAATTCAGTAATTTCAGTGCCGCCGAGCCGTGATAAGGCTGGAACGCGTTGGTCGATGCGTTGATGCTGCCGATTGCAATCCAGTCCGCGCCGTCATGCAGCTTCAGCAGCCACGGTGTCGATGAATCGTCAAGCCAGATCGCGCCGGCCTCCGCGTAATCGGGGGCGGATGACCCCTTGTGATGCGACAGCAGCGCCTTTTTGCCGTCATTGTCTTCCTGCCGGAACGTCAATCCGGTCTTGTTGGCGCCGATGGTGGGGCTTGCCTGTGACATGCGTGTTTTCCTTTTGTGATAGAGGGGTTGTTAGGTTTGTTCGCCGTAACCGCGGGCGAGGTAATCGAAACTGCGGGCAATGCCAGATCCGCCCGCGCTGAAGAAACGGATGCTGAACCCGCCGGCGCTTTGCGCGCTGATGGTGTAATATTCGCCCGTTCCCATGTCGCGTGGCGTCACGGTGATGGCAGGGGTATCGCGGAAGGCGCGGGCGAAGCTGACGGATAACCCGCCAGCCTCCGCCGCCACGCTGCGCCCGCTGTAAATGCGGTCGGGCATGTCGATATCGACGCTCAACCCCGATATCGACGGCGTGATATTGGCGGCAGCCGCGCCCAGCAGCACGCGGAATTCAAACCCGCGCGCGGTGTAATCGCCCACCACGAACGGCGTCCAGTCCGACCATAAGGGCGAAATATCGGGGTGGTCTGGCGTATAGCGCACCTGCAATTGCAGCGACCACCATGACGGGTCGACATCTTCGTCCATCGTCTCGACCGCGTCGAAATTGCTCCAGCTATCCACGCCGTCATTTAGGTCGATGCCGGCAACCGTGATGCTGGCGGTCAGGCGCGAGGTGTAAACCGCACCCAGATCAACCGTGCCCGCAAATTCATACATGCCGGTATCCCAGAGGCCTTGCGCGCCGATATCGAAGTTTTCCACCGCATCGACATCATCCCAATCATCGACGCTGTCGCGCCCCGCCAGCTGCAGCGCATTGCCGCTGGTGGCTGCATTCGTCTTGACGCCGGTAAAGGCCGGATTTTCCGTGACGGTCAGGATGGCATTCTGTCCGCCCATATCGACGGATGTCGCCGCCGCCGCTGCATTCGCGCTCATGCGTCCCCCGACATCGACGGCCTTCAGCAGGTATGTCCCCGCCGCCGCCGGGACGGTTGCCGTGGTCGCGTCGCGCGGGATGCTCGCGATGATATCCACCGCGCCGCTCCAGCTGACACCTGTCAGCTGCGGCGAAAAGCGCAGATTATACCCGTTAAGGTCAAGATCGGCTGCTGCCTGCCACGACAGATGCGCCGTATCACCCAGGACGTTGATGCTGAACCCGAACACATCGGATGGCAGTGCCGCCGTCCCCTCCACGCGGTGACCGGAAATCAACAACGCCTCCGACACATATCCGGCCTGCGTCGCATAGCGGATTTGCAGGTCGTATGTTTCTCCCTCCGCCACATCGGTAATTGAAATGCGCCCGCCCGCCTGCACCGCCATTTCGGCGGGGCGGAAACGGGATTCGTCAAGCGCGCGTATCAAAACCTCCGGCGTCAGGCGCGGCATGGATGGCGCTTGCAACGTGATCAGGATGCGCGTCTGCAACGACCCGTCGGTGTTGCGGATCAGCGATTCCTCGCCCGATTGTATTTCGTTCAAAACGGGCACCGGCGGGCGCTGCAATTCCGGCGGCACGGTCACATGGCTGTTAAAGGCCGGTATTGTGCCGGTATCGGCTTCATGCACACCTGCGGCCGCATCGACGCAGGTGATACGCGCCGACAAATTGCTTTGCGGCACGATCGATTTCACGACCAGCTCCACGCTTTCCAGCCCGGCCTCGCCGAACATGGCAAGGTCGTCCGGCTGCGGGCCGTCCGTCACGGGGGTTGTGAACAAGATGGTTTTGCTATCGCCCGCGACATTTTGCACGGTCAGCACCAGCGAACTGCCATCCGCCTTCCTGAACCGTATCGCATAGGTTTTGCCGCCTTGCATGGTGACAACAGCGTCCAGCGCGACTCCCGTTACGGTGTCGCCCGCCACCAGCAACGATTTCACCCGTGCCGTCATCAGCCCGAACAGCGGCACATCATGCGAAAACCGGATCAGGTCGCCGCGCGTGCAGACGATATGTTCGACATCGCAGGAAAAACTGTAGGTTTCGGGACGCAGGCGCGCGGCTGCGATATGGTACCGCCCGTCGCGCCAGGCCGCTTCCGCATCGGTGACACCCGGCACCTCCAGCGTTTCATAGCGTTGCGTGTTCGTTTCATCATATCCATCGTCATAGACAAGCCGTTCATCCTGCAGCCATCCCTTGGCGCGGTTGATGAACCGCACGCGCAACGCCTGCGGCAATTCGTCGAATTCCTTGCGGCCTTCGAAACCGTAACTGTTGCGCGGCGTGAAATGCTGGATGGGCACGCTTTGTACCCTGTCCTCCACCACGCCCCATTTACCGTCCAGCAATGTGGGGCTGGCACGGCCCACGCCAGCGATGCTGTGCAGCAGCTCGCGCACCGAAATATCGTAATCGACCACCATGTTGAACTGGCGGTTTTGCGTGGCGCAGGTGTCATGCCATTCCTGCAGCCGTTCAAGGTCGATCCGCGCATCTCCCAGCGGCCTGGCATTCGCTTCGCCCTGTAGCACGTGTCGGAATGATGCAGCAGGGTTGCAGGTTTCCTGTGCCACCCAGTTTTCACCATCCCAGTCGGGCAGGATCGACGACACCACGCCGTTGAAACGGTCGATCACGCCATTCAGCTGCCCCGTCGCCTTGATGCGCAGCGCGGTCATCGCCAAATTCGGCATCCGCACCGGATAGGCGTAACGGATGGTGCGTAAGGCCGTCCAGACAGTTTCATCGAAAATGCGGTTATCATCGCTGGCATCCGCCGTCATGCGGCGCACGCGCACATCATATTGCCCCTTGGGCACCTTGAACGTGACGGTTTCGCGCAGGGCGGCGGTTTGTTTGCCCGTAATTTCAATCCCCGGAAATTGCAGCCCGCCCGCCGCCACGGCCAGGCGGTTTGGTGCTGCCGCGCCCGTTACGGCGAAATCATTTTCCGTTTCAAAGTTGACGCCGAAAATGCCCGGGTCGCGCTCATCGGTAATGTATTCCGCCGCAATCATGTCGCCGCTGTCCGACCGGCGCTCGATGCGCGCCAGCGGAATTTTATTGGCGGGTATAGCGGGGGTTTCAACCGCGCCCTCGTCCACGCCGATGCGGAACGTCGTGCCGCGAATAACGGATACAGCCGCGTTTGCCGCGTCCAGCACCACGCGGTCAATGCGCGTCACGACGCTGGTGCCGTCTTTGGTACGATACGCCGCCGGTTTTGATGCCAGCGATATGTCGCGCGCGGCATGGCTGGTAAAATCCTCCGACCCTGCGCTCCAGTCATTGGTGCCGGCCGGGGCATATTGCACCTCGATGCGCACGGATGTTGACAGCCGTCCGCCGCCACCGCCGAATTTCACCAATCCGCGCGGCAGGGTGATGTCGACGCCGATTTCGTCGGCATCGGCATCGGTCGTGCGCACGATATAGCCTGTCGCCTGGGTTGCCGCCGCGGCAAGATCGTTCTGCAGCACGCTGTTGCTGTATAATGTCAGCGGCGCGTCGCCCGGATATCCTTCACGCGTTTCAATCTCCACGCCGTCGAATGCCGAGAGCGGTGTTTCGCCGATTTTGAGGTCGGTGATTTTCAAGGGGCCATACCCCCAGACAAACAGCAGGCGCAGGTATTGGTCGGACCCTACGGTTTCGGTATAGGGCAGCGCGCCGAAAGGCGGCACGAAACGGTGACGCCCCAGCACGCGCGGTACGCGGCCAAAGGGCTGTGCGCGGCTCTGCGCGCCCTGAATGAACAGTGTCGGGCTTTCTTTTTGCGCCGAAAACCGCGGCCTGCCGGGCGGGGCCAGCGCATTCAGCGCCAGTTTCCCCGCAATGCCCAGCCCTGTCGTCAGCAGTTTGCCGGCAAGGCTGCCGGCGGTCGCGCCAAAAGCGCCCAGCAACCCGGCCGCCAGCTGCGGCATGACGGCGGTCAATGCCAGCGACAAAATCGTGCGCAGCGGGTTCTTGCCGCCGCCGCCGCCCATCGGCACGGCGCGCAACGTCAGGACGGTGCCCGCCTTGGGGCGGATGCGCGTCCAGTTTTCGCGCGGGATATAATCGCCGTCCAGCCATGCCTGCAGGAATTCATCGCGCAAGCCGCCCGAAACAGTTGCGGCAATCTCCGCCACGCTCGCGCCTGCCGGCAATTGCGCAGTAATCCGCTCCGCCGCAAAAGGATGCGGTGCCAGCGTCACGTTGATGTTTGTCATGATCTAAACCTTGTGCGGTATATGGCGGTAAAGGCCGTGAATGCGGTCCTGCCATCTCGAACCGCGGTATTTTTCGATGGCGGAATCGATGCCCTGTTCCACATGCAGCATCTGTCCGTCGCCCAGCACCAGCCCCACATGCATGGGCCGCCCCTGCAACCGCAGAACGATCACGTCGCCGCAGCGCTCCGACCCTGCCGCGATGTCCTGCCATAGCGGGATTTCTCGTGTAATCAAATCGGCGATGCGCGCGGCATCGGCGGTGCGGCGGTATTCATTGGCAAGCGACGGTAGCGATATATTGAACTGCTCCAGCAGCACAAGCCGCGCCAGACCCCAACAGTCGATACCGTTGCGGTCGCGCCCGTGCTCCGTGAAGGGCAGGCCGATATATCGCCCCGCCCAGATCGGCACGGGCATGGGATGTGATCCTTGAATGTCTGGATTTTTAATGTCGGAATTTTGGGCAAGAAAAAACCCGCCGGGTTAGGGCGGGTTCTTTTTCGGGAAGAAACTTTATAAATTACATTGTCGATCCGGGCTTGGCGGTCGCGCGGGGCGCGTTGGTCGCTTTTGCCGTCGTCGGCTGGATCTTTTCAACGTATTTGTTGAAACGATCGGAATTCGTGGTGTCCGGGTTCGCGGCAACGAAATCGGCCATTTTGGTGACCAGTGCCTGCGTCGGCGCGTCAAAACCCTTGCGCGTATCCGCAAACGCCAATTCCAGCGAGCCGGTCAGGAAATCGCCCGATCCGAAGCCGTTATTGGTTGCATTCGCGAAAAACTGGGACTGCTTTGTCATTATATAGTTACCCCTCACACCTGCCGTTGTTCGGTACGTAAACTGTCCGGTTGCCCGTATGTTTTACCTGATTTCTATTATCGTATGCTAGCTTTACAAATTTTACCATAAGAAAAATAAAAGTAACGTAAACGACCCTGAATACTTCAATCTTAACAGCGTGTTAGAACAGACCGGGAAATGCCCCCGGCGAGAATATTGCCGCAGGAAACGGCTCCGAAGTGAAGTCTTCCAGGCTCAGGTTTCCCGCCACAACTTGCGAATCTTAAGATACATCGGTCAGGCGGAAATCCTCGAACTTTGCCTCGATAACATCCGGCGCCGCCGCACGCACAACTTCGATCAATATATATGCCGCCGTCTGCAGCGACCGGATCGCCATCACCACGCGGCGGTCGATATTGTCGATGCTCAGCCGTGCCGCCGGTGACGAACCCTCGGCATCGTCCGGCAAGGTCAGGTCGAAGGGGAAGGGTGAGAACACATGTTCCCGGCTGATGGTTGCAACCGCGTCGCTGGTCACGCGCAGGGGCCCTGCCAGCGTCGGATGCGACAGGGTCAACAGGATGAGGAACACCTCGCCCGTGGCGGATGCATTCAGCGCGGTGCGCGCGGTCAATGTCGGGTTACGGCTCATGGCAGCACCTCCAGATCCATTGAGACCTTGAAAAAGTCGCCGTTGATGGGGGCGTAGGATGGCGGCTGTTTAAACCGGCAATCCACGGGTTCTTCCAGACGCGGATGCGGGAACGAAAAACTTAAGCTGCCCCACATCAGGTCGTGGTTGAAAAAGTCGCTCAACGTCTCCACCTCCGCGCGGCTCATGATATAGGACAGCGCAAGGCGTGCGCCGCCCGCGCTGGTGCGCGGGCGGAATTTCGCGGGGCCGGTGTCCATCGATGTGCGCACCAGCACATCGGCCGGCGTTTCGCGCAACCCGTCGGATAACGGCGATTGCGGCAGGCTGTCGGGCCAGATTGGCATCTTGTTGTTACTCCTATCTTCCGATCAATGTGGGCACCAGGCCGAACAGCGAGCGCAGCACGCCGCCCGTTTCGCGCCCGCGCACCAATGAATTCGCCACCATCTGGTCGATGGTGATTTCCAGCGTCTTGCGGTCGAATCCGCCTTCTTCGCTGACGCCTATTTGTGCGTTCGTGTTGTTGTGGATCACGATGCTGGTGCCGGTATTTTGCGCTGTGCGCCCCGCAAAGGCGGTGGCGATGCCCGCCGCCATTTCCTGCCGCAGCAGGCGTGATAATTCCTGCGTAATAATGTCCTGAAGATCCGTCATGTCTTGTCCTTTCCATCCGGAAACTGTTGCAGCATGGCTGTCATGAATTCTTTGCCGGGCGGAGCCTTGGGCGCGATGCCATGCCATTGCGCATGGCCTAAATAGGCATCACACAAATCGGGCAATGCCGCCTTTTTCAGCGTGTCCGGCGTCCAGCCCAGTACGCCCAGGAAAAAACGGCGCAGCGACGTAATGTCGATGCGCCGGTTATCCTGCCCCGCGGTGATCGCCCCCATCGATTGCGCTGGGCCCAGCACCGCGCACAGGATTTCAGCCAGCAACAGCGCGGGCGACTGCCCCAGCAAAAACGCGTCCAGCGCATCACGCGGCGTATCGCAGCCGGCAAAGCTGTAACACCCGCGTAGCATCTCCATGATTTCAGCAAGGCGCATCTCGCGCGCCACCAGCCGCTCGGCGGTTTTCATCACCGGCGCATGTTTTTCCAGCACCTCCACCAGCGGTAAAGTGACGGGCAGACTGTACGCACAGCCGATGCCCGGCAATCTCACCTCCGGCCTCATGCGCCACCCGTAAAGGTACCGTGACCGCTGCGCAGCAGCGTCACCGAAAAACTTTCCAGCCCGTCATAACTGCCACCGCGCGCGTAATCGCTGATGACGAACGTCGCCGCGTATTTGTCGCCGTTTGGAAAACACAGCTCGTAACGATGCACCGCGCGGCTGAACGCGGCGGCGCGCAAAATTTCCTCCGCACCTGCATCCTTGAATAACCCGTCAAGGCGCACTGTCATGCTCTGCACGCCGCCGCCGGCAATCAGCACCTGCACCCCGCCCGCATCCATGGTGGTGGCATCGACAGGGCGGTTATCCAGCGTCATGCCGGTCGTGCGCGCCGCGCCCAGCGCGGCAAAAGATTCAGGCACGCCCCCGTCGCCGATTTTCAGCAACAGGTCGCGGCCATTCTGGCTTGGCATTTTGTCTCTCCTTTAAACGGGTTCGGTGATGATGCGAAAACGCTGCGTACCGTGGCGCGTCTCGCCGTCCTGCCGCAGCGTCTGTGACATCAGGCGGCAAAACACCAGTCGCTGTCCTGTTACGGCGAAATCCTGCGCGTGCAGGCAGGCGGCAATGGCGGCCATCACCGCCTTCGCCTCCTTCATGCCAAGCGCGCGGCTATAGGTATGGATGTCGATTGTGGAATCGCACCCGCCGCCGGCTTGCGTTTCCAGCGGCTGCGCGCCGCTGTCGCCCAAAACGATATAGGGAAAAGCCGATCCCTGCGGCACATGGTCAAAGACACCCTCCGCCCCCTCCGGCAGCTGCGCGGTCACGGCTGGCTCGCCCGTCAGCACCCCATAGATCGCGGCCTGCACCGGCCATAAACTGTCCTGCGGCATTATTTTTATCCTTGTGATTTGAATTTGTCGGCCAAAAAGCCTAATTTGATAAAAGACACTTATCCGGAGCCATGTCCATGTCGCGCCAGCATTTCCTCGCCAGCCTTTCCGTCCTCGCCCTTTTGAGCGCGCCTGCGCTGGCTTCGTCGCAGAACGCCGCGCCCGTGCCGCCCGCAAAGGCGGAAGCCCCCGTTGCAGCGGCAAAAGAGACCACCGCAAAACCGGCAGCGACGCCCGCGCCGCAGAAAATCGAAATCGACCCCGCCCGCCTGCGCGAAGAAGCCTTCGCCCGCGGCAAGCGCGCCTATGACCGCGGCGACTGGATGAAGGCCATCGCCGACCTCCGCCCGCTCGCCGAATACGGCGATGTACGTGGCATGATGCTGCTGGGCAATATGTACCAGCTGGGCAACGGCGTCGGCGTCGATATGCGCGAAGCCTTCAGCCTGTATCACCGCGCCGCCATGGCGGGTTCGACCGACGGCATGGTGGCGATCGCCGCCATGTACCAAAGCGGCATCGGCGTGTCGCTCAACACCCGCCTTGCCATCGGCTGGTTCGAACGCGCCGCCCGCATGGGCGACCAGTCGGGCGCGTTTTTCTTTGCCATCCACAATTTTCAGGGCAGCAAGGGCACGACCTATGACCTGAAGGCCGATCCGCTGGCCGCCTATAAATGGTTCCGCATCGCGGCCACCAACGGCGAAAACAAGCGCATCCGCAATTCCGCATTCAAGCTGTGCCTGAAGCTGGAAGAAAAACTGCCGCCCGACAAAGTGATCGAAGTCAAAAAAGAAGTCGAAACCTGGGCGCCCGATACGCTCGACGAGCTGGGCCCCGATCCCGAAGCCCTGCTGGCCAAGGAAATGAAGGAAAAAGGCATCCAGCCTGAACCTGAACCTGTGCCCGCGCCCGCCGTTGCGCCCGCGCCGGAAAATGCGCCGGAAAAACCTGCGGAAGCACCGAAGCCCTAATAGTTTATCTTATTCTCTGCCGTCAGCCCCTCGCCGAACAGGCGCAGGCCGAACATGCGTACCTCGTAGCGTGGCAGGTACGGGTCTGTATCCAGCACCGTCACGCTGACGAACCATTTTAAGATCATGATGCCCGCATAAACGCCCGGCACAATCCAGTTCATCAGCCCCAGCAGCATCAGGCAGCACAGCGCAACCGGCACGGCATAGCGCAAAATCGCCTCCGTCCCCGGCACTTCGAAGGCGCGGCGCAATCCGGCCTGCGTGCCGCGCAGCGACACCAGCCGCCAATCCTCGTCTTTCAACTGCGCCTCCAGCCGTACTTGCGTCGGCGCGGGGTCGGCCAGTTTGCTGTGCAGCGTTTTCAGCTCGGCGATCATCAGTACATGTTCGCGCCGGTGGAACAGCACGGTTGCAAAGAAAAGGGTGATGAAGACGATAAACTGCATGACTCTGCAAGGTTATTTCATTTGCGCGATGATTTCCAGCCACGTCTTCCCGCCATCCGGATCGCGTAGCGATACGATGTTATAAACGCTTGCCCCCTCCCGCAGGCGCATTTTGCTGTCCATGTCATTCCGGTAATGGATGACGATGCGGCAGGGCTGCGATGGCGTGATTTGCGCATCCTGCAGCATTTCCTGTCCGCCAAGGTCGGTCAATGCTGCATACACATCATCCAGCGTGTCCCAGGCAACCGTAAACCCGCCGCCGCCATCGGGCGACAGCACGGGCGTTTCAACGGCCATTTTATGCGTCAGCTGCCCGATATTCATGACAGCCTCAACCGGCGATGTGCCGCGAACAGGCTGCCCGCGCCGGAATTACGGATTGCCGTCTCGCCCGTATCGCCGCGGTTCATGTAGAGATGCGCGACCAGCCGCTTGATGCCCTCGCACAGCGACGACGGCACATCTTCCGCGCTGTCGCCAAACCCTGCGCTGAATTCGATTCCAATGCCGCTCAAGGCCTGCGCCGGCCATGGCGGCGTTCCCGTCATTTCAATGCGCCCCGGCCTGCCCACCGTATCGACAGCATAGGACGCAGCGGGAAACACTGCCGCATCGCCGCTAGCATCATACACATTGATTGCCGCCACATGCGCCAGCGGCGGCTTGGGCAGCGACAACGTATGCTTCGGCCATTGGTCAAGGTACAGCCAGCAATCGCGCGTGATCAGCGCAAGGCCTGTATATTCCTCGCAAATCTGCCGCGCGGTGCGTATCAAGGCGGCTATCACATCGTCATCCGCATCATGCGTGATGCGCAGATGCGCCTTCGCATCATCCAGCGTGACCGTTTCGGTCTCCGGCATGTCTTCGATCAGGTTCATGGCTTTGGCCTTTAAAAAAATCGGGGCGGAGATTTTATCCTCCGCCCCGAAGTCGCGGGGAAAATCAGGTGTTCGCTTGCGGCAGCGACGACAGGTTGCCTTTCAGCGCCAGCATCGCAATCGGCCCGCCCGTGGACAGCGATACGGGCGTCGCCGTCACCTTCACGAAACGCTTGCCGCCGCGATAGCCGATGACATGGCGTTTTTGCTCGTCGCCGCTGCCATCGACCGCCATGAAAATGCCGGATGCAAGGCCGGTGAAGTTCAAAACGTCTTCATCCGTGCAGGCGGCGTAGGATGCGGGCGCGCCGGTGCCGTCGTCCTCCGCATGTTCGATTTTCAAATCGATGCGGTGCGATGCGTCCAGCGTGTCGGCGATATCGCCCACCAGCACCACGATCGCGAGCGCCTCCGCGCCCTGCATGTCGATATTGCCGGAATTGAGCGCCGATGCCTGTACGACTTGCGGGCGCAGCGGCTGCAGGATCGACAGGGTATTGATCAGGTCGTGCATTTTTTAGTCCTTTCAAAAATGAAAATCCGGCACAGGCGGCGCGCGGGGGAACGCGCGCTAAGTTGCGGGCTTATATACCTGTGCCGGACCCGACGGCGTTGCCGTCATTCAGTTCAAATTAGCTTGCCGAGAATTTCATCAGCTTGATCGCCTCGAAATTCACGACATCGCCGCCGACGCGCTTGGTCGTATAGAATTTGACGTAGGGCTTGGCGGTGAAGTTATCGCGCAGGATGCGCACACCCTGGCGGTCGACGATCTGGTAACCGGCGTTGAAATCACCGAAGGCGATCGACAGGCTGCCCGATGAAACCGCGGGCATGTCCTCCGCCTCGATCACGTCGAACCCCAGCAGCGAACCGCCCTGTTTCAGCTGGAAATCCGGCTGCCACAGGTAATTGTCGTCGCCGTCTTTCAGCTTGCGCACGGCGGCCAGCGTCGAGCGTTTCATCATGAACACCGCCTTCTCGCGGTATGCCGATTTCAGCGCATAGACAAGGTTGATCAGCGCGTCGCCGGGATCGGTCGATGCAAACGCACCCGCACCGCCCGATGCAATCTGTTCGATCACGTTGAACGCTGCTGCCGACGGCGCGCCCGCCGCATAGGTCAGGAAGCCTCTGGGTTTGCGCACGCCGTTGCCGTTCACAAAAGCGTCGTTTTCCATGCGGCTCAGGCGTTCGGCGATTTTTCCGGCCAGCCATTCCTCCACGTTGAACATCGCGTCATCCAGCAGTTTTTGTGTCGCGCGCGGTTCGGCATATTGTTCATGCACGGGAATCCGGTATTCGCCGATCTTGGGCGCGGTCGTTTCGCCGCGTGCCTCGGTTTCGCCGACCCAGCCGGATGTTGCCTCGTTCAGGTCGTTCACCCCCTCCAGCGCATCGGTGCCGATGGTGATGACGTTGGCGACCTGCCGCATCGCCGATGTTTCACGCACCAGCGTCGCAATGCGGCCCGACATATCGGGCGTGACGGCAAAACCGCCATCAGGATCGGATCCGGCCGCCAGTGCCTTGATTTCATCGACGCCGGAACCCGCGTTGTTTTTGCGGATATAGCTGCGGAACGCATGGCGGTACTGGCGGTACGCATCGACGCCGAAGCCCTGATCCAGCGCATGTTTGCGCTCGGTCATAAACTGCTCCGCCTCGACCCAGTCGTCGCCTTTCGACGACGGCGCGCGGGACAGCGCGGTTTCCAGCAGGTCGACACGTTTCTTTGCCGTATCCGCCGCATCCGAAGCGCGGCTGATTTCGGCATTCAGGCGGTTGACCTTCATTTCCGTCAGCGGATCTGCCGAACCGCGGCGTTCCATCTCGCGGATGCGCTGGTCGTTCGCGTCCTTGAACTGTTCAAATGCACGGCCCAAGTCATAGACCGCCGTGCGAATATCATTCGTCATGTTGTTTCCTTTTTTGTCAGGTGAGGTTTTTGATGGTGTCGGCCAGCCCCTGCAAGAGGCGGACGGTATCTTCATCCCCCTCGCCCGCGTCACGCGGGGAGAGGGATTTGTAACCTTGGGACATAAATCCCTTGGCCTGCTTCCGGCTCATGCCTGCATCGCGCAGCAGAGCCTCGAATTCTTTCAATGTCGGAACGCCGCCCGATTGCAGCAGCGATTTCACGCGGCGCACCCGCGCCATGTCGTTGGCGGGGAATGTGACCATGGAAATTTCCACCAGATCCAGCTGCGTCAAAACGCGCGCACCGCTCTCTTTGTCGCGGTGAGAATTTTTTGTGCGGTATCCGATCGATAATCCCGTCACCACGTTTTCGCGCAACAGGCGGTATGCTTCGCGGGCGCGGGGTATGTCGGTCACGAACAATTCGCCTTTTACGTACAGCCCGTGTTCGTCCTCCCGCATGTCGCGCCACACGCCGATGGGCTGGCGCGGATCGTGCTGCCACAGCAGCGGCGGCAGGCGGCCTTCCTCGTTGAACGCCTTTAAACTGTCACGGAACGCGCCCGGCAGAATCTTGTCGTTCACGCTGTCGGTCACGCCGAAAACCGAGGCATAACCCTCGAACACACCTGTTTCGGCGAGGAATTTAAGCTCGAACGGTGTCTCGAATTGGGGCAACATTGTTATTTCCTTTCGTCTGGAACGAAGTGATTGAAAGTTAATATCGTTATTGTTTTGACAAATGACGGGCGAATCCCATAACCTTGGGATAGTCCATCACCTTACCAGGCAGGTTTATTTGTTAGATCGCTTGAGCCGTTGGTTCGATAACTTCCGCAACACCATCCGCGCGGGCTATTACGCCCCCGCATATCCACATAAACATGACAGCAATTCCCGGGGCGGCCTGCCACGCCGCCCTTGGGTATTGGCCGGCTTCGGGTTGACCGGTCTTGCGGGCTCGCTCGCAACCGATGCCATCGTCACGCTTGCGGTCGGTGCCTCCGCCATTGGCATTGCGGCGGGCGCAGGTGTTGCTGTGGTGGCGGCGGGCGCGATGTTCGGCGCGCTTTACCTGTACAGCCTGAAACACAGCCGCCAAACCATATCGGAAACCAATATGGCGGGGCAGAAGGTGCAGGGGCAGCGCGCCGACCTTTACACCCTCCACATGGCGCAGAAAAAAATCATCAGCCTGACCGAAGCCTTCGACGATGTCGCCCCTTTGCGGGTCGTCGCAGCAGAAGTGCAGGATGTCATCAAATCAACGGCAGAGGCGCGTACACGCGTCACCATCCTCGATTCAACCGATGCCCCCGGCCATGAACGCGATTACGAATTCGTGCGGCCCGTCGTGCATTTCGCGGATGCGGCGGCGATTGTTGCACCAGAATCAGCAGCAAAACCGGCGCGCAAGCCATTCCGCCCGAAACAGGTAATGGCGGCGAAAGCAGCGTAATATCAGTTAGTTGAGTGCATTTTAGGCGCTTTTCAGTTGACTTTTATACCCCATATATTATGGTATATCCGCAATTCCAAAGCGGAGCTGAAAACAATGTCCTTCATCGACTGGATCACCGGCACCAGTAACCAGCTGACCCATGAAAAACACAAAGCCGTTTTATCCGGCAACGAAGACGCCATCGCCGCGCTCAAGAAAATGGACAAGAAAATCGGCAAGCTGACCGCATCCTTTAACGGCGTCGGCCGCGTTCCTCCGGAAGTGACCGCCAGGGTCGAAGCGCTCATCAGGGAAAACGCCGCCGCGATTGCCAAGGTCACCGCCGTCGCCCCCTATGAAGAAAACCGCACCGAGCGTATCGGATCGTTCATCCGCAACGAAAACCCCGTTACGTCGCAGCCCGTCGACTGGCTCGAATACGAAAACGTGTTCAAGTCGAATGCGGGTGTGCGTATCGAACAGCGCGTGGCGCAATTTAGGGTCGGTAAATAACTAATCCGGCATTCCTTTCAAAAATTCCCGCACCGATTTCAGGTAAGGCACAAGGCCGTCCACCAGCATCCGGTCGCCAAGCTCGATAAAATCGACCGGCTTTCCCGCTTGCTGCAACAGCATCTGCACCAGCGCCACCAGTTCCGTCACCGTCCAGTTGGCGGTGTCGAATTTCTGTTTCAGCGCGGGCACGCCGCCCAATTCACCCTCGATCTCCGCCACCAGCCGCATATCGGGATGGATAACAAAGCACCGCTCGGCATAAGTCAGGCTGATGTTGCTCATGCGGAAACTCCCGCGATCACGTCGCCGCCTTGCAGCGGCGACAAACCCAATGCCTGCCGTTTTTCATTCACTGTCATGAAATCGCAACCTGCCAGACGCGACCAGGTTTTTTCGCGGCGCGGGGCCAGCGCTTCAATCGCATCGGTATCGTAACCAACCGAAATATCATCGCCGAAACGGGGCGCCAGCCAGTTGTTCAGCGCATCACGCATATGGTCCAGCAAGGGCAGCACGGCGTCATCGAACAACGCCAGCCGCGCCTGCTCGAAATTCGCGAAGATCAGCGAACCTTCGATCCCGATCAGCTGCGGCGGCACATGGAATGCCAGCGCGATTTCACGCGCCGACACATCCTTGCCCGCCAGCCAGTCCATGTCTTTGGGGCTTAAACCCATTTCACGCCAATCGAGGCCGCCTTCCAATACCATCGGGCGTCCGGCATTACCCGCGCCGGAAAAGTACTGTTCGATTTCGGCCTTCAACGTATCGCGCTGATCAAGGGTCAGCGTATCCAGTGCTTCGGGATGCGCGGGTTTATACACAAGCGCGCCGGACGGGCGGCCGGATGATTGCAGCAACGCCGCGTTCCATTTCGCCGCTTCGTTATGCTGGTCGATGGAAAACGCCGCAGCCTCCATCGGGCTCATGCCGTACCAGTCGTCCAGCGGATGAAAAGATTTCATGTGCAGGATATTCGCCTGCCCCGTCAGCGCATCGGCGGGGTAATCGACCGTCGCGCCGTTCACCTGATACCGGTACGCGCTGGGCAATCCCTGCAACCCCGGCACAATGCGCATCCGGTCGGGGCGCAGGCTCCACAATTCCAGCGGCGCGGAATCCCTCGGCCCCGCCGCCTCGATGTAACTGTTGCCGGCGATGAGGTAAAAGGCGAAGGCAGTTTCAAACAACGCGGCGCCGCCCTGCGACGGGTTCGGCTTGTTCAGCAAATCAATCAGCGGATGTTCATGCAACCGCTCGCGGCTGGAACCTTTTCCGCGAAACACGACCCAGGGCACGCCCGCCGCATTGCGGCTGACCAGCGAAATGCAGCGATAGGCGACCACGTTTTTCTGGTAGCCCTCCATCGCCAGCTGGTCATACTGGCGGGGCGTGAATTTTGCCTCCCGCACACCGAACGGCACCAGCAATTTTGCCGACGCCGATGTTTTCACTTCCGGCTTGCGGAAGGGATTTTTGAATTTCATCGATAGCTCCTTTAAAAATTTACGACCACACCTTCGGCCCCTGCGGCGGCGGGCCGTTCAGCATCAATTCGGTCATTGCCCAGACGCGCGCATCCACGCGGTCGGGGCTTTCGGCATTTAGCAGCGGGTCGAAGGCGCACATCTGGTCTTCCAGCCGTTCGAACCGCCCCGCATGTTTGATGCGTCCCAGCATATCCAGCGCGGCAACCGGTTCTGCCCGCGTCGTCTTGCCACGGCTGGCGCGCACGGGTTTGTAGGATAAACGCGGGTCGATCGACCGCAGCGTGCATTCCACAAGGTCGCCGCCCTGATTGACCTCGGCCACCACGCGGTCGGCTGAAAAATCGTGATAGGCCTTCACCACGCGCTGCGCCCAGTCCAGCGGCGCATAACGCCCCGATAAATCGGCCAGCACATAACCGCAGCCGTCGCGCCCCAGCCCCGCCACGATAATGCCAGTTTCGTCGCTCCCTTTTTTGGCCGACACCGCGGGGTCAACCGCGATAATCACGCGCGCCATATCGGGCAGCGGGATGGGCGCGCGGTTTGCCTCGATCTGCGCGCGCGTCCACAATGCGCCTGCCACATCGGCATGGAATGCCTCCTGCGCGGTTGCGGGGTATTCGCGGCGGAATACATTGTTGCCGCCAAGGCTTAAAATCTTTTGTCTGCGCCAGTATATTTGCGCGTCATCAAGGCCGAAACTGCCGGCATAGGCGCGTTCTTCCTCGTCCGCTGAAAAATCCGCAGGCGGCTTGCGGCGGTATTCGTCCTGCCAGAACCACGGGATAAAAATCAGCTGGTATTCCGAATCTGCAGCTTGCGCATCCTGCGCCAGCTTGTAAAACAATCCTTCCGCGCCCGCAGAGGTGCTTTCTAGAATCACTTCGGTGCCGTCGGCATCCGGAACGGCCTGTAATGCGCCCTGCATATGTTCATCCGCATTCGCCCAGAAGGCGACTTCAGATCCGTGAAAAAACTGCACCGTTGCGCCGCGCCCCACACCCGATGATTTCGCCGTGCCGATACGGTAACCGGAATCAAGCGCACCGAAAAACAGTTCCTTGCTGTTTGACACCCGCGTTTTCGCCTTCACCGCATCGGGGCAATGGTCGTGAAACCGCCGCGCGATCTGGTATATGCCGCGCGACGCCTCGTCCAGATGCGTCAGGATAAAGGCCGACCGCCCTTTGTGGTGCGTCACCTTCCAGTAAAAACGCGCTTCGACATAGGTGGAACAGCCCTGTTGCCGTCCCTTTAATATCACTGCCCGCACGCGTCCAGTCTCCGCCAGCTGTTTTTCCAGCAGGGCATGGATATGGCGCTGCGCGGCGTTCAGTTCGAACGGAGCAATGCGTCCCTGCTTTGTGCGGATTTTCAGGCATGCGCCTGCGTAATGTGCGAAATCGTCCTTGAACCGCTGGCGTTCGGCTTTGCTGAAGGTTTTGTCTGTCATTCCAGGTCCTTCAGCGCGTCTTCATGTTCCCGCGCAGCGATCTTTTTTTTCGGGCTGCTCTTGGGCGCAAGCGTTTTGCGCATCAAATCGGGCAGGCGTTTGCGCAAAAGCGCCAGGGCGGCGGTCACCTGCGTCGCGCTCATTTTCTGTTCGCCAAGGATGTATTGTTCAAGCGCGCGGATAATCGCCAGCGCGGCAATCTGCTCGCGCAGCGGCTTGCTGTGCTTCTTTTTCATTTTTGATTTTCTTGGGTTGTTTTGATTCTGGTGGGGGATATTGCCCCGCTCACACTTCTTGAGCCTGATTAAAGTCTCTCAACTTTGACCTCAAGATTCAAGGTAATTTTTGGTGACAACGCGTTTGTGACAGCCGTTTTCTGAATCAGAAAAACGGGTTGCGCGAAAAAACTTTTTTTCAAAATGGCCGCGCGCGTCACGCGAATGTGACGGTTGTGACAGCAAAAAGAGCGGCTTTTGGCGGCTTTTCACGCTTATTTGGCGAATCAGGTTATTGCGCAGGCGTTGCGGCGGGTGCGGGCGCATCCGGGATTGCGGCCGTCATGCCGTCCGGCAATGCGGGCGCGGCCGGCGGTGCCGGCGCTGCAACAGGCGCCGCTGCCGGCGCGGCGGCGGGTGCAGGTGCGGCGGCAGGCGTTGTCTTTTTGTTGAAAGCGTCGCTGCGCGCCTTGCTTCCCGATTTCAGGCGTTCGTATTTCAACATGCGGTCCTTGCAGGCCTGATACGAATTGTTGTCGGCCATGAAGGCCGCGCATTCATCGGCGGGCGCTTCGTCGACTGCTACGGTCTCCACGGGCAATGCGGGCGGCTGGGTTGCGTCTTTGAAAACAGGCGGGGTTGCCTGCGGGGTGGTGGCGACGGGTGTGCCCGGAACGGGCTCGGTCGCTGTCGCCGCCAAGGGAGCGGTGCCGGGTACAGTGACGGGGGCGACCGCAGGTGCGGCTGCCGCAACAGGTGCCGCGGCGGCGGGCGTCGCAGCCGGCGCGGCCTTTGGCGTTTCGTAATTTGACGGGTTGGATTTTTGTGTGCTGCTGCCCTGATAGGTGCCGTAGTTGCGGCCGGATTCAGCGGCCTGCGTGGCAAAAGGCATCAAGGATAGGATCGTCACAAGTCCAAGAAGCTGCAAGGTTTTCATGTCATTCCCCAAAATTCAAGAAACGGCACGCCCGGCCCGGCTGCCTCCATTGATAATAGTATTATATCACTCAAATATAAGGGGATTATTAAAGGCAGGCGCGCCCAAGGGCTCAACGATTGTAGTTTGCCTTTGATTTATCAGCCTTAATTTCCGGATTCCAGCTGAAGAAGCCCTTTTTCTTTTTGCGTTTTTTCGGGGCGGGAGCATCATCGCCTGCGTCCATCGTATCCGACTCATCCGTTGCGGAGGCTTCGGCACCCGCCGTGCGGCCGTCTTGCACGCGGACATAGTTACGGGCGTTTTCGGCCTCGGGCACTTCTGCCAGTTTCTTTTTGGCTTTTTTCTTTTTGCCTGCCTTGGCCGCCAGCATCGCATGGCAGGTCTGGTAGGGTTTGTTATAGCTGCCGCGGATCAACGCCGCTTCTTCGGGCTCCAGCTGGTCAAGGCATTTTTGCAAGGACGTCACCACACGCGTCTGCGGCGCAGGAGCCAGCTCATCTGCCGCCTCGGGCTGGTCTTGGGTGGGGGCGGGCGCCTGCCCCTGCCATTGTCCTTCGACCGGCGCCTTTTGGCCCGCGCTGTAATACTGCACCTGCGCAACGGCAGGAACAGCCAGCAACAGGAAGAAAGCGATCAGGAAAATTTTCATTACGGTACAGGCGCCTTCGGCGTTGCAGGTTTTGCGCTTCCATCGGCCGGCGGATTGTTTTCATTCGCGGCGGCGGCGGTTTTCGCATCCGCGGCCTGTGCGTCGAAGGCGGCCTTTTGGGCAGAGGCCATCATCAGCGCCTGGATGAAATCTGCGCGCTTGAACTCAACCGCGATATCAAGCGCGGTCTGGCCGCGTTCGTTCTGCACGGAAATATCCGCGCCGTTCACCAGCAGCGCCTGCAGGGCGGATGCCTTGCCGGTGCGCGCCGCGATATGCAGGGGCGTTTCGCCGCCGCCAGCCTTCGCATTCACATCGGCGCCCGCTGCCAATACCATGGCGGCGAATTGCGCGTTGTCGCGCGACGCCGCGTAATGCAGGGGCGTCCAGCCGCTTGAATCTTTTGCGTCGTCCATTTTATGGCCGCCATCGACCATGGCCTTCACCAGGCGCTGCGCGATCCCTTCGCTGTCGGCGATGATCGCGGCGTGGATGGGGAACTGGCCGTGGCGTCCGGCAATCGCCGGATTCGCGCCGAAATCCAGCAGCTTTTCAATCACGGGGGCCTGCGTGTTGCGCGCGGCGGTGTGCAGCAGCGTATCGCCGTCTTTCGCGGTCAGGTTCCAGTTGGCGGCCGCGCCCAAGGCTTCCTTCACATCGTCCAGCCAGTCGGACATGTAATTGGTTTCAATCGCCTGATGCAGCGGCGTCATGCCGTTGAAATCCTGCAGGTCGACGCGCGCGCCTTTTTTGATCAGCTCCACGCCAAAGTCAGAGTGATATTTGCGGAACGCGTGGTGCATCGCGCTGCGACCGCGGCTGTCCTGTTCGTCGATCTTGGCCGCCATGCCGGGAATCGCCAGCAGCGATTCAAGCGTCTTTTCATCGCCCCCTCTAGCTGCAAAAATCAGGGCGGTGCGGCCCCAGTTGTCTTTCTTGAAAACATTCGCGCCCTGTTCCTGCAAAAACTGCGCGGCAAGGTGCTTGCCGGATTCGGCGGCCATCATGAACGGCGTCATGGCGTCTGCGCCGCGCGACGGCTGGTCGATATTCGCATTATGCGCGACCAGCAGCTTCATGACGTTCAGGTTGCCGTTACGCGCCGCCACATGCAGCGGCGATTGATGCACGCTTGGCAACGGCGACAGGTTCACATCCGCGCCATGGCTCACCAGCTGGCCGATGATTTCGGCATGGTCGGTATAGGAAAAGCTGTAATGCTCGATGATGGTATCCAGCGGGCGGCGGCCATAATCGTTGGGCAGGTTGGGGTCCGCGCCCAGCGCCAGCAGATGGCGGATCTTGTCCTTGCTCTGTTGGTCCGCCGCCTTGTTCAGCGCGGTCTGGCCCGATCCGTCTTTCGCGTTCAGGTCGAACCCGGCGTTATAAAGCAGCAGCAGCATTTCGGGATAATTCTTGTCGTTGATCCAATGCACCATCGACGATTTGTTATAGGTGCTGCCGGGAGCCTTCTTGCAATCCGCGCCGAGGCTGAGCAGCAATTTCGCCGCCTCCAGATGCCCATGCTCCACGGCGATGAAAAGGCTGTTGCGGTTTTCGTTGTCGGTCTGGTTGACATCACCGCCCACCGCCACGATTTTCTCGATGATCGCGGGGTGGTTGCCATGCGTGGCCGACATCAGCGGCGTCCAGCCTTTCGAATAGGTGCGGTGGTCGTTGATGCCGCGCCGCACTTCGGGCAGCGTCAGCAGCGCAGCGGCAGCATCGGCATTGCCCTGGGCTGCGGCCAGATGCAGCGGCGTTTCGATCTGGCTGTTGCGGATATTCGCATCGGCCTTGAGGTCGATCAGCTTTTGCAGGGCTTCCGGTTTCTTGTTCGATACCGCCACATGTAGCGGCGTTGCGCCTTGCGAATCCTGCTGGTTCAGCGACAGGCCCGCGGTGTAAAGGTATTCGATCAGGTCGGGGCGGTTTTTTTCCGCCGCCAGATGCATCGCGGTGCGGCGGCTCTCGACCGCGGGGGATGCGGGATCAGCGCCAAGCACGCGCAGCTGCGCGATGAAATCGACGGGGCATTCTTTTTCAATCGCCCAGTCCAGCGCATTTCTTTTTTTGTCGTCGCGCCTCTCGAACGATGCGCCCTTGTCGACCAGCACGCGCACCATGTCGATGTTGCGCAGCGTGATCGCGGTGAACAGCGGCGTCTGGCCTTCTTTATCGGGCTGGTTCGGGTTCGCGCCGACGCGGGAAAGTTTTTCCAGTGCGGCGCGGTCATTTTTTTCGACCGCGAAATGCAGCGCGGTGTTGCCCTTGGCATCCAGCGGCGCATTGACGCCGGAGCCATCCTTGCGCGATTTGCCGTTGAAGTCGGAATTGAATCCACGCATGGGGGGCATCATTGAACCTCGCTGTCAGGGGCGGGAGGAAGGAAAGGGACGCCGGAGTTTTTAACGGGCGGTTCCAGCGATGCCAGCAGCTCCGGCATCATGCCGACCAGGCTACGCAACGCGCGGCCCTGTTTTTCAACAAGGCTCATGCGTGGAAAGGCATCGGTCAGCGATTTGGGCGCCATGGTTCAGGCTCCGTTACGTTTATCCCGGCAAATATCGATGTATAGATTCTTGACAGAATAGGGGGCGGGGGTCAATTCCCTGTCCTTATAAATGAGCCCTTCTTCACATAAGGCTAACCAATTGTTTCCCTTGGGGGATTTTGTTGCGGCGCGACAGGGTTTCGGGCGGTGGCCAGGCGTGGTTTCGGCAGGAATTTTTTCCCATATTGCGCCCCTCCCCCGATACGCAATTATCCGGCACGCGGTTTTGTTTTACAGGGGACCGTTTCTCGCGCGGCAGATGATTCGCCGCCTCTTGTGTTAAAGACTGTCTCTGAATATTGCTCTAGCGCTTTCATAGACAGGATGCCGATTATCACCGGCACGCATGCGCAGCTGCGCTCGTCTCGTTACATCCCGCCGCCGTAATATCCGCCATAGCCGTTGTAACGCTTCGGCGTGGGGTTCAGGCCTTTTTTCTGCAGGTGCTGCTTGATCGCGTCAGTGGACTGGCGGCGGTCGAGGCCGCTTGCCATGTCATAGGGCGTGAATTTCTGGTTGTCTTCGGCCAGCGGGTCGGCGCCGCCCGCCAGCAGGCTGCGCACCATGGATGCCGAGCTATAGCTGTTCAACACGGCAAGGTGGAGCGGCGTGCGGCCGGACTGGTCTTTCGCCTTCACATCCGCGCCGGCCTTCACCAGTTTTGCGACTTCGGATTCAAGGCCGCTCTGGCAGGCGACATGCAGCGCGGTCTGCTGGCTCCAGCGTTCCTTGACTTCGGTATCCACGCCTTTTTCGATCAGCTTGTCGATGATCTCCAGCTTGCGGCGGCTCAGCGCCAGATGAAGCGGTGAATTGCCCTGATCGTCAACCGCGTTGACGTTCACGCCGCGATCCATCAGTTCTTTTGCCAACGCCATGTTGTGGTCCATGATCGCGGAAATCAGCGGCGTGCGTTTCCAGTTGTCGCGGCCATCGGTTTCCGCGCCGCCATCGATCAGTTTTTTGACCGTATCGATTTTAAGCGTCGATGATACATGCTGCAACACGTTGCGGCCCTGCTTGTCGCGCGATCTGGCATCCGCGCCCGCGCCCAGCAGCAACCCGACTGCGTCGTCATTCGCCTTGAACGACGCCGCCATCAGGGGCGTCACGCCGTCTGAATCCGCCTTCGACGGATCGGCGCCCGCCTCCAGCAGCAGCGTCATCATGCGCTTGCTGCCCGCGCGCAGCGACAGGATCAGGGGCGTGGTGCGCTGCATCGAATCGCATTTGGCGACATCCGCGCCGTTTTCGATCAGCAGCTTGGCCAGTTTCAGGCTGTCGGCCTCCGCCGCTTCGTGCAACGGTGTTGCGCCCTGCTTGTCGGGCATGTTCACATTCGCGCCCTTGTCGATCATCTTGACCGCCAGTTTTTCCTGGCGGCGCAGGACGGCGATATGCAGGGGCGAGCGGCCATGGATATTCACGGCGTTCACAAGGCCCGAACCTTCGGTCTTCAGCAGGTAATCGGCAACGGCCGTCGAATCAACGCGGTTCGCGGCCAGATGCAGCGCGGTGTCGCCTTCATTGTTCGACGAAAAAATCGCAACGCGTTCGAACAGCAAGGCCTGCACGGATTCGACGGTGTTTTTTTCCGCCGCGCGGTGCAGCGGCTGGTATCCCTTGTTATCCGGGCGGTTCGGGTTGTCGGTATATTCCAAAAGCGCGCGGATGGTCGGCACGCTTGCGCTTGCCGCCGCCACATGCAGCGGCATTTGCCCGTCGGCATCGGTGATATTGGCATCGCAGCCCGCTTCCAGCAGGAAGGGCAGCATTTTATGCGTCTCGGGATTTTTCAGCGCCTCGAACAGCGGTGTCTTGCGTTCCTTGTCGCGCGGGTTCAGCTGGCAGCCGAATTCCATCAGCATCATGGCGATTTCTTCGTTGCCGACAGATACCGCGTGGTGCAGCGGGCTGCGGCCATCCTTCGTCGCCTTGTTCGGCGATGCGCCGGCATCCAGCAGGTTGGCGACCTTGCCCACATCCTGCGCGATGATCGCTTCGATCAGCACGGACAGGTTGGTGGCGGAGTCGACGATACGGTCGGGTTCGCGGATGTATTTGAACGCGTCCTTGGCGGATTTGGGGCCGGGGCTGTCGGCCGCGGCTGGAATAGGTTTCACATTGTCGTCATCATTCGCAGGGTCGTTTGCGGGATTCTTGCCGTGGACTTTTTTGTGCTGCGAATTTTTGCGACGCGCCATGCGTTAACCCCCGGGACGGAATTTTTTGTACGAAGTCTCGAACTGCTTTTGCAGCTGCAGCTTTTCCGCTTCTTCCAGCGACCAGCGCAGCGAGTAATTGGGGGAACTGGCGGCATGGATGCTCGCCGTTTTGTTGAAATTGTCGGTCAGCAGCAAATCCGCACCCGCCTTGATCAGCGCGGTTGCGGCCTCGGCATGGCCGCGCGCGGCGGCGATCATCACCGCGGTTTCCTGTTTCGCATTGCGCGCATTCACGTTCGGGCGCGTCGCCAGAATTTCATTTATCTGCCGCACGGCGCCCCAATGCGCCGCATACATCAATGCATTTTCGCCCGCATTGTTGGTGGCGCGTGTATCCGCGCCCATCTGCACAAGGCGTGAAACGCAATAACGCTTGTCGCGGCGCGCGGCATAGATCAGCGGCGTGTCGCCGGAGGCTGGCGATTTTTCCTCCAGTGATACGCCGGCGCGCATCAGTTTTCCGATGGCGACGGCCGAGTCGTTATCAATTGCCAGCATCATCGGCGTGTCGCGGCCGGGGCCGCCTTCGGCAGCGGCAAACGCGCCCGCCTCCAGCAGCGTATCGACTATATTATAGTGTGATTTTTTCAACGCGACGTGCAGCGCCGTCCATTTGTCGTCGTAACCGGTCGGTTCGATGCTTGGCGTGTTGATGAATGCCGCGCCGCCTTTGGCCAGTATAATGTCCAGTTTTTCGGCATTGCCCGTGAAGGCGGCCAGGTAGGTTGCGTTGAATACCAGCGGCGTATTCGCAAACGACATCTTGCCGGTTGCGAAATTGATGTCGGCGCCAAGATCCAGCAGGTCGCGCATCTGTGCCGCATCGCCCTTCAGAATGGCAAGGCCCAGCGGCGGCATGTTCTGTTTGTTGAGCGCATTCAGGTCCGCGCCAAGGCTGATCGCCTCGCGCAGTTTTTCAACGGGCGCGTGCAGCAGGATCAATTCATGCAAATAGGTATTGCCGTCCTGATCGCGCGGGGCGTTGATATTGCGCGGATGGGGCGCTATGGGATAATTCCCCTCGGGCACGGCGTCTTTTCCTTAAAACTGCTAAAACGTCAACAGCGGGAATTATCGCCTGTTTTGGAAGCCGCGGGAAGAGGGTTTCTGGAACCGTTTGCCACGGCTGCTGAACACGGTGGTGGCGGGGTCTTTCTTTTTATCGGCTTCCAGCTTTTCTTGCTCTGCAGCATGACGCCGTGCGTACATCGCATAGCCGTATTTCTTGATCTCCGCCTGCTTTTCACGCTCCGCGATCACATGGCTCACGCGTTGCTGGAATTCGGCCGGGGCAAGGTCGCGCGGGCTTTTGCCGCTTTTGTCCTTGGCGAACGGGTCGGCACCGGCATCCAGCAGCGCGATCACGACATCCAGCTTGTTTTTGTGCGCGGCGATATGCAGCGGCGTTTGCCTGTTCTTGTTGCGCGCCTCGAGGTCGGCGCCGGCCGCGATCAGCATTTTCAGCGTTTTGGCGTCATGGGTTTCTGCCGCCACATGCAGCAGGCTTTCGCCCGTATGCGTGATCTGCTTCACATTCGCGCCCATATCGAGCAGTAGCTTCACGGCTTCGGTAAACCCGCTTTGCACGGCGGGGAACAGCGGCGTTTCGCCCCAGAAATTTTCCAGCTTGTCCACATCCGCGCCGCGCTGCAGCAGCAGGCGGATCAGCGGCAGGGTTTTTTCGCGCGTGTCGCGGTGGCCCAGCAGGTACATCAGCGGCGTTTCGCCGTGGCCGTCACGCTCATTAATATTCACGCCGTAATCCAGCAGTTTCACCACCAGTTCGCGGTTGCTTGTTTCAAGCGCGATGCGCAGCACGCTTTGTTCCTTGCGCTCGGAATTGAAAATTTCATGCACCGCGGCGGCATCGGGGTGATCCAGCAACGCGTCCATGATTTCCATCGGCGCGCGCGCGGCGAAATGATAGGCGTTCTGGCCGTCGTCCCTGGGCGGCGTTTTTGCGGTCACATCCGCGCCGTAATACAGCAGCAGCTTCGTCATCGCGATATTGTTGTCGCTGACCGCAATCTGCAGCGCGGTCAGGCCCTCCTCGAAGCGCCGCACCGAGGGCGACGATCCGGCGGCCAGCAGCGCGGTTGCGGCGTTCAGATCCTGTTTTTCAACGGCGCGGTAAAACGCCGTGCCGTCCTGCGCGTCGCGCAGATGCACGTCGGCGCCGGCATCCACCAGCAGGGGAATCATGTCGGTCCAGCCGTTCAGCACGGCAAAATGCAGCAGCGTGCGCTGTTCGGAAGTTTCCTGGTCATTGATGATTTTCGCGGTCTCGACATAGGTGGCGCCCGCGATGCGGTCCAGTATTTCCTGCTTGTCGCCGGATGCTGCCAGATCCAGCAATGTCTTGCGGGCGTCGGTCATGGGCGGGGGGCTTTCGGCGCGGCGGGTTTTTGTTGCAGCGCGCGTTCCAGCAGCATGACGATGGTGGAATCTTCGGAAGCGCGCGCATGGCCCAGCGCGGATTTGCCGTCACAATCATACAGTTTCGGGTTCGCGCCTGCGGCCAAAAGCAAACGCACAGCAGCCGAATTTTTTTGCGCCACCGCCTCGATCAACGGGGTGCGCGCATCGACCATGTGGCGCGCATTTACGTCTGCGCCCGAATTGATCATCATTTCCAGCGCCGTTGTGGTTGTTTTATGCAGCGTGTAATAAATCGGCGTAAAGCCGTCGTGATCGACCGCATCGGCATCAATTTCATGGCCCAGCATTTCAGACATCGCCCATTCGCCGTTCGAAGTGAGGATGGCAGCAGCCAGCGGCGTCAAGCCGTTGACGGGAGATTTCGCATCTGGGTCTGCGCCGCGCGCGATCAGGAACGACACGAATTCCGCGCGTTTCCTGCCGTCGTTCAGGTCAACATTGCCGGCGATCAGCGACAGGGGCGAAAGGCCGCCTTCGCCCGCCGGGCGGTTCACATCGGCGCCGTTCAGCACCAGTGTCTTCACCAGCGGCATGTTGAACTGCGCCAGCGCATGGCCCAGCGGCGTGACGCCATCGGCATCGGCGGCGTTCACATTCGCGCCGGATTTCAGCATTTTCGCTGCAACCGTCGCCATGCCGCGTTCGATCGCCAGCTGGAAACTGGTGCGGTTTTTGGGGTCGGTCATATTGGTATAGCTGTCGATGCCGCGCACGACTTCGGGGAATTCCAGCAGTGCTTCGGCGACCTCGGTCATGCGCAATGATACGGCAATCAGCAGCGGGGTCGAACCGTTGGGCGTACGTTCATTCGCGTCGGCACCCGCGCGGATCATCGCCTCCACCATTCGCGTCTTGCCCTTTTCGACCGCGCGGTGCAGCAGCGTGCGGCCATCCACCATGTTACCCGGCACGTAACCGCCCTGGCGCACCAGCGTTTCCACCACATCGACCTTGCCGAAATTCACGGCGTCCTCAAGCGGGGTTGCTTCGGGTTTGTCTTTCTTGCCCTGTTTCGGGTTCGCGCCGTTTTGCAGCAGCAGTTCGACCATGTCGTTCGAACCGCCGCGCGCGGCCAGATGCAGCGCGGTATCGCCCTGCAGGTTGTACGCGTTCAGGTCAAAGCCCGCGCGCACGTAATCCTTCACCTTGTCCAGTTTGTTCTGGCGCACTGCGCCGAAGAAATGTGCGGGATCAACCTCGACACCCTCGCGGGTGACCTGCTTTTGCAGTTTGGGTTTTTCGGGGGTTTTTTCGGCGGTGGCACCATCGGCACCGGCGGGCTGGCCGGTCACATCGTTGAAAATATCTTTGACGCCGCCGGTCAGGCGATCCATCGCCTTCTCGAAGTTGCTTCTGCGGTCTTCAATATTTTCGTCGTCGTCCGGAGCCATGTTTCCCTTCGGAACAAAACGCGCGAAATAAACGCGGATTGATTCGTCTCAACGCAGGTAATTGCGGGTATCAGGATTTGCATAAGGGTATAACATGGCAGCCATACCCCGCCAATAGCTTGTGCAAGATTCAAATGGAGGGGTCGTAGGTGGGCGCGGCGGGGGCGGGACGGTTTCTAATTACATAATCCCGCATCGCGTCCTCCAGCGGGCCGATGGTGGCGGCTTTTTCATGCATCTCTGCCTGCGCCAGCGCATGGCCGAGGCGTTCATAGTTATATGTGCCTGCGGGCAAAGCCAGAAACAGCTTCACGATGTCGGCCTCGCCCATTGCGGCGGCCTGCCCCAGCGGGGTGCGGGTCGGCATGTCGGGATCGGTTTTCAGCGGGTCGCTGCCCAGACGCAGCAGTTCCGCAACCGTCTCCAGATGCTTGCCGCCGACTGCGTAATACATCGGGTCGAACCCTTTGCCCTCGCGTGCGCCCCGCAGGTCGCCCTGCCCGTCAATCACCAGCATGCGCAGGATTTTGGTATGGCCGGATTGCGCCGCCACATCGACCGCGCTCATGTAATTCTCGCCGCGGAAATTAACAGCCGCACCTGCTTGCATCAACTGGCGCACGGCATCTTCGCTGCCGGTCATGGCGGCGATATGCAGCGGCGTCATCTTGTTGTTCTTGGTCGCCAGCGTCAGGTGCGCGCCTGCGCCGTGATGCAGCAGTGTTTCGGTGATTTCGGGCACATCGGCGCGCGCGGCCAGATGCAGCGCGCCTTCAGACGATCGTTCCGCCAGAACGTCCGCCTTGTTCGCCAGCAGGAAATGCACCATCGCCGCGTTTTTCGCGAACACCGCGATCATCAGCGGCGTGGTCTGCAATTCGTCGCGGGCATCGATGCTTGCGCCCATTGTCAGCGCGTCGCGGGCACCCTCGATATCGCCGCGCTCCACCGCGTCCAGCAGTTGCTTGTCGGGGGTGGCTGCAGTTGCGGTCGCTGTGTTGTCATTCGCGGGTGCGGTCACAGCCGTGGCGGCGGCGCGGAAATCATCGGTGGTGGTCATGGGGATGGTGCTTTCTTCAGGTTTGGCGCGGCGGGTTTTGCATCGCGTTTGTGCTGCCACGCGGCCAGCTGTTCCTGGGTGAATGCCGTGATGCACGCCATTTGCGGGGAATCAAGATCGAGGTATTTTGCGGCTTTTTGCGCGTAATCGCCCAGTTTTCTCAATGTCGCCGGGCTGTCGAATTCATCTTTGAACAGGGCAGGATCGCGCAGCTGCTGCGGTTCTAAATTCTCCAGCGCCGTCATGATCGTGCCTTCGTAATGCAGGCGTAGCGCCAGTGATCCGTGGAAGGATTTAAATACGCGCGCCATCATTTCATCGGGGTCGATATCAGGGAATTGCGGGCGGAAATATTCGATCACCTTGCGGGTGAGTGCCGATCCGGTGCTGTCCATCACCGCGTCAATCGCCTGCGGGAACAGCAGGCGTTCATCGGGGTCATCGCCGGATTTATACGCCAGTTCCAGCGCGACGATAAATTCATGCGCGCGGGCATCCCCCTCCAGCGCCATCAATTCGCGGATGGCGGCGGCGGGTGTTTTATCAAGCACCGAAAACGTAAAACCTTTTTCCGCCTGCGCCACATGCGCCAGTTCATGCGCAATCACCAGCGCAACGCGCAGCGGATCGCCCTGCGTTAGCGCGATGATGCGGCGGTTGGTGTGGTCGGTGGAACCGGAACGCTCGGCGTTTTCGCTGTCCTCCAGCGCGTCGGTGAAGCGGATGCTGTAATTTTTCTGCAGCGCCACCTGCGCCAGCGCGCGCGCATGGGGGCTTTGCGAGAGAATCACCATTGCTGCCTCCGCCACATTTTCTTGTGCGCGAAAGGCTTGCGTATCCTCGATCACCAGCGGCAACAGGCTGCGCACGGCGATCACACCGGTGGCATCGCCGCGCGGCACAGCGGGATAGTTTCCGCTTTCCAGCGCGAACCATGTGTCGGCATTTTCGTTGAAATCGTCCTGCAGCGGCATCTTGGTTTCCGGTATTTCTATAAGACCTTAAACTTATCATAATGCGGTGGGGATGCAAGGGCTGGAATCGCGGCACGCTGCTTAAATAACCTTTTAATATCAACTGATTAAATTAGTGCCGCCGATGAAGTGTTTTCACACCCAGGGAAGGCACCGCGATCCACGTCATATTTATGGCGGCGCCAGCGCGGCGCGGTGCTTGAAACGGCCCTGCATTATTCTAGATCGGTTTTAAGGCGCGCTAACCATAAAGGCGCATTGCGGCGGTGCTGCCCGTTAACTGTTGCTCCAACCGCTTGGGTAACATAGTATTTTAAGGATTGTGTTTTAAAATCGGGATTATTCCCCGCCGGTTTTTTTGTACGCGCATTCCGGGGAAAATGGCAAAGGGCGATATGGCGATGACCGAGAACGAGAATCAGGATCAGGAAACGCAGGAAGCAGACATCGCGAATGCGCCGCCCGAAGTCACCAGCCCGCTTGCCAGTTTCGTCAAAGGATTAGGCGGCGGCAAGAAAAACGCGCCCGCCACCAACACTGCCGCCCCGCCCTCGCTGGCCAAGGGCGGCGCTGTTGCAAAGACAACCGTGAAACCCGCAGCAAACATGGCCCCCGGCAAGGGCGGCACTGCCAAGCCGATGCCGATTTCCGGCCCGCTCGTGACCATTGTCACCCGCAACGAATTCTACCGCGACGGCTTCAGGAACCTCATTAAAATAGCGTTGCTGGAAGGCATCGTGATCATCGGGTTGATCCTGACGCTGATCGTTTACATGAACAACGCCGTGCCCTCCGACCGTTATTTCGCAACGACCGCGGACGGACGCATCATGCAGCTGCAGCCGCTTGACCAGCCGAACCTCGATACGCCGGCGCTGCTGTCATGGGTTGCGACGGCTGTCACGGATACGATGGGTTTCAGCTATCTCAACTACCAGCGTGAACTGCAGAACGCGTCTAAAAGCTTCACGAAAACCGGCTGGGAAAGCTTCACCAGCGCGCTCCAGAAATCGCACATCCTTGATTCGGTGCAGAGCATGCAGCAGATCGTGACCACCACGCCGCGCTCGGCGCCTGTGCTGACCCAGCAGGGCGTGCTCAACGGCCGTTATCGCTGGATCCTGAAAATGCCGATCGCCGTGAAATACCAGGGCGTGAAGGAAACACGTACCGACAACCTCGACCTGCAGCTGGTGATCGAACGCGTGCCGTCGCTTGAAAATCCGTCGGGCGTCGGTATCGCGCAGTGGATCGCTCTTTCACGCAACTAAGAATCATCGCGCTCGCGCGTAACGAAAGAATCTAGGGAAGCCGATATAGTGTCAGACGCAGCAGGCCAGCAACCGGACGACAAGGCGATGAAGGGGTATGTGCTCGATGACATGTCGAGCTACCGCGACGGCTTCAGAAACCTGATGATCATGGTCAAGTTGCTGGGTTTGCTGATGGTGGCCGGCACCGGCTTTGTCTATTATTATATCTCGAACTTCATTCCACAGGACAGTTACTATGCCGTCAGCCCCGGCGGTTCGCAACGCCGGCTGGTCGGTCTGCCGCTGCCGAACGTGAACCGCGACGCGATCCTGCGCTGGGCAGCAGCCGCCACGACCGAAGTCATGACTTTCGGTTTCCATGATATTGATGAGCGCATGGCCCGCGCCCGCCGCCTGTTTTCGGATGCGGGCTGGATCAGCTTTTCCCAAGCCCTTTCCCGCGCCCGCATGCTCAAGGCGATGCTGGCGCAGCAGCATATCATGACAGCGATCCCGACCGCGCCGCCCTCCTTGCTGGGCGAAGGCATTTTCGATGGCGACTACAGCTGGATCATCGAAGTGCCGACCATCCTGACCGTCCGCGCGGGTTCCGAAACCCGTATCATCCGCACGCGCCTGCGTCTGGTCATTGTCCGTTTGCCAACGGCATCGAACCCGATGGGTATCGGCATCAAGACGTTCCTCGCGCTCTAAATTAAATGATCGCCCGTGATTAAATGATCGCATCGGGGCCTTATCCGGCGCGCATGACAGCGCACACAGGATGCCTGCGCATATTCTGAAAACTATACGCAAATTCCCCGCCCATTCCATTCCGTGCAGCATGTATCGTGCTGCGTCTTCAAAATGGGGAATATGGTTAAGCCACGCGAAAATCTGTGCAACGTATTAAAAACGCTATTTGTTTTCGAGACAGTCAGGTATAAATTGTTAATTCCGCAGACGCGCTTTCGCGCGACGCCGGCCGGATTTTTAGTGCGGACGGGGGAACTTTTTGCGGCGAGAATTAAACCTGGAGGAGACAGGAATGGGGCGCTTGCTATTTTGCACCGTGGTGCTTGCGATCATCAGCTTGCACACACCGGCGTTCGCGCAAGAAAAGGGGCTCGATGAATTCGAGGCCTTCCGCAACAAGCTGAATGCCAACAAGCCCGCAGCTGGCGTTGGCAAGGCGGCAAAAGGCGCGAGCGTGATGTCGCCCGATGACGAAGAAGAAGACGCGCCGCTGGATCCGATTGCGGGCTCCGCCAAAAATCCCGGCATGGGCCTGCCCCTGAAATCGGGCGCCAGCGCATCCCCCGCAGGCGGCGGTTACGGCGCAACGCCCCAGACGCCCGAAGAACTTCAGGCGATGATGGAGCAAGAACAAGACGACGCGCGCAAAAAGATCGAAGAGCAGACTTTCAACACCGCGCTGAAGCAATTGCTGCCGCTGCAGCCCAACCAGATCCGCAAGACGCTTGAAACTTTCCGCATGAGCCGTGAAGCGGCCGAAACGCCGATCACTGTTCCGGAACCGAAAAGCGAAGTGCAGACAGCGTCGCTTGATCCGTCCGGCGCGCCTATCGTCATTAAGGTTGCGGCGGGCAACGTGACCTCCATCACGATCCTCGACGCAACCGGCGCACCCTGGCCTATCCAGGATATGGTCACCGCAGGCCCGTTCTCCATCATGGCACCCGAAGAGGGCGGCAACGTCTTCCGCATTACGCCCGCGAACGCGCATGGCGTCGGCAACATCTCGATGCGCCTTGTCGACATGATCACGCCGGTCACCTTCCGCATTCAGGCCGGCATGGACTGGGTCCATTACCGCCTTGATGTGCGCATCCCGAAGCCGGGCCCGCTTGCGAAAACCCCGATCATCGAATACGGCGGCCTGAAGGCTGTTGCCGGCAAAGACGAACAGATGGTTGGCGTTCTGGATGGCACACCGCCGTCGGATGCCCAAAAGCTGACCGTCGAAGGCGCCGATCCGCGCACCTCCGCATGGGAAGTTGCCGGCCGCACTTACTTGCGCACCCCCCTTACCCTGCTGTCGCCTGGCTGGGATGCCTCCGTCACTTCCGCTGACGGCATGAACGTCTATGCGCTGGGCCGCGCGCCGGTCGTGCTGCTCTCGGACGAGGGCCGCATGGTCAAGGCACGCATCATTCCTTCCGAAGATCTTACCGATGAGGTCACTCAATGACGAATAACGAGAACGATGTCGATATCGACACTCAGGAAGATTTCGACAAGGAACCGCCAAAAAGCGCCTCTATGAAGGACACGTGGGATAACAACCCGCTTCTGAAAATCGGCGCGTTGGTGGTGGCTATCGTCCTGATCGCTTTCATCTACGTCAAATTCATCGCTGGCGAGGATGAGAAGGTTAACAACTCCATGATGACCGGCGCCGATGGCCAGCTCAAGGCCAAGCAGGGCGGCGTTGTTGAAGACGACGTTTATCGCAAAGCAATCGAAGCCGAGAACGCCGCGAAGGCGAAGGAAGCCGTGCTGCGCGGCGGCTCGGCGATGCCTATCTCGATCGGCACGACACAGACTGAACAGCTCAGCGTTCCGCCCCCTGCGCCCACGACCACCAGCGATCCTCTCGCCGAATGGCGCCAGAAGGCCGAAGCCCGCCGCCTGAGCCTCGAAAGCGAAACGGCGCCCCCCGAATCCGAAGAGAGCGAATTGGCGCCCGTGCCGATGGTGACCCCCATCCGCCCGCAGGCCACCATGAAGCTGGATCCCGCCGCCGCAAAACAGCTGACCGAGCAGATGCGTTCGATCATCACGACGCAGGCGCCGAAAAACTCCACCCGCGTCCGCGTGACCAAGCGCGAGAGCCTCTGGGTGCAGAGGGTGAGGGCAGACAAGGCACTCGAGCAAAAACGCAAGCAGCAGGAGCTCCGCGACGAAGCGGCCGAGGGCAAGACCTATAGCGCCGACGGCTCTGTCGAGAGCACCGGCAAAGGCGACAAGGTTGCCAAGGAAAAGCTGATCGTGCCGGCGGGTAACATCGCCTATGCGCAGCTGCTCAACGACCTGAACTCGGATGTCGACGGCCCTGCGCTTGCGCAGGTCATGTCGGGCCCGTTCGAGGGTGGCCGTGCCATCGGCGACTTCGAAAAACAGGACGAATACCTGACGCTCAACTTCAAGCGTATCATCAAGGACGGCGTGTCGTATTCCATCAACGGCATCGCGCTTGACGAAGACACAACGCTTGCCGCCCACCAGACGGATGTCAACCACCACTACTTCCAGCGTATCGTGCTGCCCGCGGCTGCGGCGTTCCTGACCGGTTATACCGCGTCGGTCGCGCAAACCGGCCAGAGCACCACGACCACGCCCGGCGGCGGTGTTGCAACAGACATCCCCGAGCCCGATGCGAATGAATCGATCATGGAAGGTGTGACGCAAGCATCGACCGTGGTTGCAAACATCCTCAACGAAGGCCAGAGCCGCCCGATCACTGTCTATGTGAAGCGCGGCACGACCATGGGCATCCTGTTCCTCGACTCGGTCAAGACGAGCAACGCCGAGAAGTAATCTCGCGCGGCGGACAGGTAACGATATCAGCGCCGGTTTCCGGCGTTCCACGAACATCCGGCCGGAAGGCCGGATGTTCATGTTAAAAACAGGCGTGCAAGGCCTGACACAAAAAGGGATAGCGATATGACGAACAGCGAAAATTTTGATGCCGATGTCGAAACGGTGGATGCCGAGTTCGAGGAAGAAACCCCTGCCCCCGCCGGCAAACCGCCCAAGCCCGCAAAATCGGGCGGCGGCGCTGGCAAATTCATCGTGCTGCTGGCCGTGCTTGGCATCGGCGGCGCGCTGGGCGCGGAATATATGGGTCTCATCAAACTGCCCGTCGATATCCCCGGCGTGACCCCTGCGAAAATGGCGGCTGTACCCGCTGCAGCACCCGCAACCGACACACTGGCGATGCCGGCCGCAACCCCTGCTGATCTTGCAGGCGGTCTTGCGCCCGCAACAGGCGCGGACGCCATGCCCCCTGCAAGCCTCGGCGGCGAAGATATGGCAGCCGCACCGAAACCCGCACCCGTCGGCATCACTGCACCCGCGATGATCCCGGGCGCCGTCGGCAGCAAACTGGCGCCGGATAGCAGCACGATCAAATCGCCGGACGACAATGACCCCTTTGCCGATCTGCCGCCCGCAACACCTCTCTCGGGTGATACCGCCGCTGCAACGCCCGCGATCACACCGCCTGCCGGCATCACGGCCCCCGCAGGCATCACTGCGCCGACCGATGTAACGGCTGCAGTGAGCGGCACGGATCCCATGGCTGCGACAGCAGCAGATCCGATGGCTGCGACCGCCGCGGATCCCATGGCGGCAACGGCAGGTGACCCGATGGTGTCGGCTGATCCCGCGCCGGCTGCAGATTCAGTCGTCGCAGCCAAGGTTGAATCGCTGCAGTCTCAGGTAACGACGCTTGAACAAAGCACCGCCACCCTGAAGGCCGCCGCCGATGCAAAGGATGCCCAGATTGCGAAACTGCAGGCAGATCTTGCCGCCGCCAAGGCAGGCAAGGCTGCAGCTGCTTATGCTGCAGCCACGACGGGTGACGAACCCGCTGCCGCAACGCCGAACAAGAAACGCGTGCGCGCAGCATCGACACCTTCGCCTTCTGTATCCAGCAAAGTGACGTCGCGCTGGATTTTGAAATCGGCGAAGCCCGGCATGGCCTGGGTGGCACCCCCCGGCTCGAACGAGCTGAAAAGCATTGCTGTCGGCGATACGCTGAACGGCGTTGGCCGCATCACGGCGATTGCCAAGGATGAAGCCGGACGCTGGTATGTCAGCGGCACGCGCGGCCGTATCCACCAGTAAGCGGGCCGTAAACTGATCCGCGAATCATTCGCATTTAGACGCCGTTGAGAATAATTCTCAACGGCGTCTTTGCTTTTATGGGGTATCGGTTATATTTTTCCATAAATTTAATATCGATTATTCGCATTATATATCAATGATATATCGTCGTCTCCCTAAGCCTCCGGCATGTTCCTCCGTTTGCGCAAGATTCAAACACGTGATGGAATAAAGATATAAGCCCCGATGCAACAGGGGTGGGAAACAGACGCAAGCACCGGTGCAACCGGCGCATATGAGGGGAGCACTTTCCATGACAGCATTTATCAAACGCGGCTGTTGCCGTGACCGCCATCCCATGCCCGACACCCGCCATATCAATCCGCCGCCACCATTCAGGCGGTAGCCGTTTTTGAACGGCGCCGGATTTTTTAAAAAAATTCTTCCGGTACTTTTTCAAGCCACTTCCAGACGAAAAAAAACGGACGCATGAACCAGCATGCGCCGGATGAAAAAACGCGCGGGCGCACGAACGGCCGCAAAAAATAAAAACAACAATGACAAAAAAAGGAACGCACAGATGAAAACAAAAACAACGCACAAACTTGCCGCCGCCGCGACCATGGGCATGCTTGCGGGAAATGCGGATGCCGCATCCGCCGCAACGACCTTCAAGGACATGACCACCAACATCATTACGGCGTCTTCAGGATTCAACAACCTGATTTCCGTCGTGTGCTGGATCGGTGGCGCGGGGCTTGGTGTGGCAGGGATTTTCAAGCTGAAAAACCATGTCGACAATCCCGGCCAGACACCGATGAAGGACGGGCTGGTGCGCCTTGGCTGCGGCGGCGCGCTGCTGGCTTTTCCCTTCATCATGCAGGCGATGCAGGGATCCATCTCCAACGGGTCGCTCACAAAAATAAACGCGGCGTCGTTGCAGATGGACAGCGTCACCGTCTTCGGCGGGCCGTAACCGCCGCGCATTCAAACCGGCGTCCTGAAGGGGCAGCCGGATGAAGGGGTCGCCCGGATGGGGTTGCATACCATCCGGGCGCACTCGTTCCTCACACCTTATATATGGGGCAGGTTAACGGCTGCATCCTCCCTTAACCAATCGGCAAGGATTCTGAGAATGATTCTCATGTTTTGACCCTTTTGAGTCAAATTTGAGGGGCATTTTAACGATTGCCCCCATGAATCTTCATCCTAAATTCCATATACTTTACAGGAGCTTACGAACAGTCATACCGCGCACGCCGACGCGGATTGTTTGCGCAGTTCCCCAAAAAGTGTTGTAATAAAGATATAACCTGTTCTACGGGAACGGCTTAAGGGTGTATTTCATGCAATACCGCAAAATACTATTGTCTCTCGCGTTGTTTGCCGTTTTCATGACGGTTGCCATGGGCGACGCAGAGGCGAGCAAGCTGAGCACCATTATCAACGCCTTCAAAAACTCCTGGGATAAATTCCAGAGCATTTTAACGACGGTTGCCTGGATCGCGGGCGCCTTCCTCGGCTGCGCCGCCATCTTCAAATTCAAGGACCATGTGGATAACCCTGCACAGACACCGCTGTCGCAAGGCGTGAAACGCATGATCGCCGGCGGCCTGCTGCTGTCGCTGCCCTTTACTATCAACGCCCTGCATGGTTCGATTTTCGGCACCAACGCCTATGGCACTAACAAAGCGGCCGCCACCTCGTTCACCACCGGCGCGCTGACGCCGGGCGGCCTCGACAAAATGGTCGTCGACGTGATGAAAGACGTCGCAGGCCCGATCGAGAGCATGCTGGTCGCCTTTGCGTACCTGTCCGGTATCGCGCTGCTGCTGGTCGGTGTGTCGCGCCTGACGAAACGGATGGAAGAAGGCCCCAAGGGCCCCGCCGGCTTCGGTACGATTATGACATTCGTCGCTTCTGGCATGCTGTTCAACTATGGCTCGTCGATCGGTACGTTCACTTCCAGCATCTTTGGCAACAACCAGCTGATGACCAAGATCACGATCGACAGCACAGTAATCAACAACACGGCCGATGCCGACCGCGTTGCATATGTTTTGGGAGGCCTCGAGGTATTCGTCATGATCGTCGGGTACATCGCCTTCCTCAGAGGATGGTTCGTCTTGAAAAACTTTGCCGATGGGCAGCAGGGTGCTACCCTCGCGCAAGGCTTGACGTTCCTATTCGGCGGAGCCGTTGCTATCAACCTGGGGGAATTCGTGAACGCTGTTACGAATACCGTAGGGGTGACGGGTCTGACGTTTGGCTAGTGGACAAGTGTAAAAAACTTGCTATATTTTAAACGTTAATGTGTGTAAGTGAAGGAGAACTACAAATGAAACGGTCAATGACTCATAAACTCGCTGCCTGCGCAACCCTCGGCATGATTGCTGGTTCGGTTTCCGCAGCTGATGCTGCCCTGACGTTCAAGGACATGTCCACGAACATCATCACCGCATCTTCCGGCTTCAACAACCTGATTTCCGTCGTCTGCTGGATTGGTGGCGCGGGCCTCGGCGTTGCGGGCATTTTCAAACTGAAAATGCACGTTGACAACCCCGGCCAGACCCCGATGAAAGACGGCCTCGTTCGTATTGGTTGCGGCGGCGCGCTCCTCGCGTTTCCCTTCATCCAGCAAGCGATGCAGGGTTCTATCTCGAACGGCTCGCTCACGAAAATCAACGCTTCGTCCCTGCAAATGGACAGCGTCACGGTTTTCCAGTAAGCCTAGTCTGAACGGGATAACGCCTCTATGGCTTATCTAAGAATTACGCCCGGCATTAGCGGTTTGTCTGATGCCGGGCGCGTTCTTTCGGGGGATGTGCATAAACCTTCGGAAGAAACGCGCGCCAAGGCGCTCGCCCGCGACGACAATACCTGTCGTTATTGCGGTTTCCAGTCGCGCAAATACCAGGAAGTGAATTTTATCGGCAAGTCGGATAAACCGAACGGTGCCGATGATTACGCCACCTGCTGCACCTTCTGCCACCAATGTTTTCATGTTGAACGTGTCGACCGCATGCAGTCGGGCGCCGTCATCTGGCTGCCCGAAATCGGGCAGGCCGCACTTCACCATATCTGCCGCGCGATTTACGTGGCGCGCATTTCACAAGGCCCGATGGCCGACGCCGCGCGCGACGCGATGGAGGCGTTGCTGTCGCGCAAGGAAGAAGCCAAGAACCGCCTTGGCACCGATAGCCCTAAAATTCTGGCGACCGTGTTGCAGGACTTCCTTGAAACCGCCGAGTACAAGGGCCGCAACGCCAAGCTGAAAGGCTTCCGCCTGCTGCCGCTCGACCGCCGGATCATCAAGGAAGGCGATCTTGAATTCAACCAGTTCCCCCAGATCCTCGCCTATTGGCGCTCCAAGGACGGCCCGTTCGGCGAGCTGCCGCCGCGCCGCTGGGTCAAGACCTTCTACGACCTGAAGGCAAAAACCGCCTGATCGCGGCAACTCCCGCCGCCGCTTATATAATATCAAAAAACTATATGGATACTGCGTTGCGAACTGTTTTCGCAGGCCTCGAAACAACGCATTTCAGGCGGGTTTCACGGGGCTATTTGCACGAAACTCTCTTTTGAAGCGGCAAGCTTCTGGTATATATTGATAAATCTGAATACCAGCCCGGCACGGGGCGATTTTTGTATGCCGGGCGTTGAATAAAATGGGGATCGATTGACATGGGTATGTTCGACAATCTGCTGAGACCTTTTGTCCGCCTGCTGCGCCAGCCGGTCGAGAGTTTCATCAGGCTTGAAACCTCGGACAGCGAATTCGTTTTCGCGGCGGAAGACGGCTCGCTGCTGACCGTCCTCAAGGTCGACGGCGCGCGCCAGATCATCGGTGACGCCGAATACAAAAAGATCCTGTCCGACTGCGTCGTGAAAATGGGTACGACCTTCGACCGTCCCGGCCACGCGCTGCAGGTTTATTTCAGCCGTAACCCCGACCGCATCCAGGAAGAAATCCGCAAGCTTCTGCGCCCCAACTATACCGCCGCGAAAAACGTCGGTCTCGAGATCGAGGACATTTTCGAGGAACGCGCGCGCCACCTCTGCCATTACCTTGCATGGGAAGAAATTTATTTCGTGCTGTGGACGCGCCCCGCCGTGCTGTCGAAATCCGACATGGCACGCGAGGCTGAACGCTCGCGCAAGAAAAAATGGGTCAAGGCGGATGACGCCCAGTACCCGTTCGCGGCCATCGAGGGCCTGCGCACCCGCCACCAGAGCTTTGTCGGCTCCACCGTTACCTCCTTGCGCGAAATGGGCATGCAGTGCGGCGAGATGGAAGTGCATGACGCGCTTGTTACCATCCGCTCCAACCTCATTCAGGTGTCGGGCGATTCCAACTGGCGTGCCTTCCTGCCGGGCGATCCGATCCCCGCGCGCGCGCCCGAAAAGAAATCCGACCTCTCCGAAATTCTCTGGCCGACGCTGCGCCAGCAGCTGACGATGGCATCCGCCCGCGTCATCAACGACCACGTCGTTGAAATGGGCAAGTATTACTGGGGTGGCGTCGATATGGTGCTGGGTCCGACCGACCCGCTTCCGTTCCCCATGTTCCTTGCGCGTATGTCTGAATCCAAAACCCCGTTCCGTATGTCGATCCTGATCGAGGGCGGCGGTATTCAGGGTATGGCGATGCAGGCCTTCCTGTCATCCGTTTTCGCCGTCACCAACGCGGACAACAAGCAGGTCAAAGACGCGCTCGAGGCATTGGCGCTGATGTCGCGCAATGAACCCGTCGTGAAAATGCGCCTGTCCTTCTGCACATGGGCGCCCAAAGGCGACATGGAATTGATCGAGGACCGTTTGTCCGCGCTCACCCAGTCGGCCGAGTCATGGGGCTATGCGCAGGTGTCGCACATTTCGGGCGATCCGCTCGATCAGGTGATGTCCTCCGCGCTTGCCATCCATTGCGCATCGACCGCCCCGCCTGCGGTCGTGCCGCTGTACGAAATCATGAAGCTGGTGCCGTGGCAGCGTGCCTCGTCGCCGTTTGACCGCGGTTCGATCCTGTTCCGCACGCCCGATGGCCGCGTCTGGCCGTACCAGACAGGTACCAACGTCACCACGACGTGGTTCGACCTTGTCTTCGCGCAGCCGGGCGGTGGTAAGTCCGTCTTGATGAACACGCTCAACCTCGGCACCTGCTTGACGGCCGGTGTGTCGCAGCTGCCCTTCGTCGCCGTCATCGACATCGGCCCGTCTTCGGCGGGCCTCGTTTCTCTGCTCAAGGACGCGCTGCCCCCGCATCGCCGGAACGAAGTCACGTCGTTCCGCCTGCAGATGACCACCAACTTCGCGATCAACCCGTTCGATACGAAACTCGGCATGCGCTATCCGCAGGTGACCGAGCGTTCGTTCCTGAACGAATTGATGACGCTCATCTGTACGCCCCCCGGCCAGGCCGAACCCTATGACGGTATCGCCCAGCTGGCCGGTATGGTCATCGACGAGATGTTCCGCTGGCGCGATGACGGTTCATCGAACGCCGAACCGCGCCCGTACCTGCCGCGTATCGACCAGGTGGTCGACGAAGCGATCCGCAAGCATGATCTTGTGCTGCCGCCTTCCGCTTATTGGTGGGATGTGGTCGACATGCTGTTCGAAAAGGGCGCGACCTACGAAGCGACGATTGCACAGCGTTACGCGATGCCCACGCTGGGTGACTCGGTTGCCGCTGCCCGCCGCCCGCAGATCAAGAACCTGCTGGAAGAAACATCGATCGGCGCATCGTCCGAGGGTGTCATTCACGCGTTCGAACGCATGATCACCTCCGGCGTCCGCGAATTCCCGATCCTGTCGTCGGTCACGAAATTCTCGCTCGCCGAAAACCGCGTCTGCGCGCTCGACTTGGCTGACGTCTGCCCCGCTGGCGACGCCGCTTCCGACCGCCAGACCGCCATCATGTACATGCTGGCGCGCCACGCGCTGGTCACGCCGTGGTGGATCAACGAGGAAGCGCTGGCGCAGATGAAGCCCCAGTACCGCGTCTATCACGAAAAACGCCTCCGCGAATTCCAGGAAACGCCGAAGCGCCTTTGCTACGACGAGTTCCACCGGACATCGCGCACCAAATCGGTGCGTCACCAGATCGTCCGCGACGTGCGCGAGGGCCGTAAACGCGGGATTCAGATCATTCTCGCATCCCAGATGCTGGACGACTTCGACGACGACATGGTCGATTTGGCGACAGGCGTCTGGGTTTTGGGTACCGCCATCTCCGACGGCGCGGTTCAGGCGACGCAGGATCGTTTCGGCCTGACCGATACCGCACGCTGGATCATCCGCCATAAACTGACCGGCCCGAAATCGTCCGGCGCGCCCGCGCTGCTCGTCCTCGGCACCGTCGACGGCAAATATGAACAGCATTTGATCAACACGCTGGGCCCGCTTGAATTGTGGGCGTTCTCCACCACCACCGAGGACGTTGCGATCCGCAACCGTCTCTATACCCGCCTCGGCGCGGCACAGGCACGCCGCCTGCTGGGCGCTAACTTCCCCGGCGGCTCGGCGCGTAACGAGCTGAAGCGGCGCGTCGCGGAACTTTCCGACCGCGGCAAGGCCGAAGAAGCGAACGTCGGCGCGGTGATCGAGAAAATCTGCGAAGAAATGATCGCGCTCACCAAGGTCAAGATCGAAGACATCCAGGCACCCCCTGCCAAGGGCGGCCAAGGCGCATTGCCCGCGAAATAAGGACAGTCGCTTGCAAAATACAAAACCCCGGTTGCCGAACAGGCGCCGGGGTTTTTCTTTAAGGCTTCAGGTTGAATTTGCCGGGCTTCGGCTTGATCGTCAGGTGGTCGATGGCGCTCGACACCGCCTGCATATCGATCTGGTCGCGGTATGCGGCGGGCACGGCGGCATAGGCTTGCAGCATGTCATCCTTGCGCCCCGCCCATAGCTGCGCATTGAAAGCGGCCGATAACTGTCCGACTTGTCCCAGTACCGCCAGCACCGACGGGCCTGCGGGCGGCGCGATCCGCGTCAGGTCCTCCACGCGCATCTGTTCGTTACCACTGCTCAAAATTTTCTCGCAGATCACATCGAATGATCCGGCAGCGGCCGCCACATGAAAACCCGTGCGCCCGCCGCGATCAGGCAGCACGCGGCGCAATTCGTCGAGGCTTTGCGCGCGGAAATGTGCAGGGCCGATATGTTCGTCGCTGCTCACCCATTGGCGCAGCGTTTTCGCAAATTCCATCTGCCCCGTTTCCGCCGCCCATTCAAACGCGTTCAGGCTGCGGTAATAATCGGCGGGGCTTGCGCCATGTTTCAGAAATACAGTCGCCACATCGCCATAGCCATGCGCCAGCGCGATGCACAACAATTCGCGGTTATGCGATTTAACATCGGCACCCGCCTTCAGCAAGGTATCGGCAATTTTATCGCGGCCATGCATGGCACAATACCAAAGCGCGGCGGAATCATCCGCCCTCACATCCGCACCGGCGCCCAGCAGCGCGGTAATGGCGTCTTCGCGTCCGCCGACGGTGGCCTCCACCAGCGCGCTGTCTTTGGCGGCCTGCGCCATGTTTTTCGTCAGTAAAAGGTGCAGCACGCCCATGCGCCCCTTGCCTGCAGCCGCCACCAATGCCTGACCGTCGCGGAAATTCGCATCCGCGCCGCGCTCCATCAACCGCTCGCAACGCCATGTTTCGCCGTCGCGGGCAGATTTTACGAACAGTTCATTGCGTGCCAACGGCGTCAGGCTGCGGACGTAATCGAGCCATTTATCGTCATCTTCATCATCGATATCGACGACAGACATAATTATTTCAGCCTGAAACGGTCATTGCGTCCACGCTCCGACAGGCGCAGCAGGTCCAGCTGCGCCTTCAGCGCGCTGAAATCGACCTGTTCGTGATACATGGCGGGCGTGTTGTCCTTGATGAATGATACCGCATCGCGGTCGCGCCACAGGCTGGCGGGATCCAGGATGTCATTCAGCTTCCCATGCGCGCCCAGGATTTCCAGCACGGAATTGCCATGCGCGTCTTTGGTGGATATCAGCACCGCAGGATCAAACCCTGCCTGCGCCGCCGCCTTTTGCATCAGCGGCATGAAATGATCTGCATAAGCCGCGCGGATCGCAAGGCTGTCCGCGCCGTCGAAAAACTGCGTCGCCGCGGAAATTTCGGCGGCGATACCGTTCGCCGGCTTCACTTCCTCGCGCGTTACCCATTTTTCCATCGCCTGCAGCGCGCGTTCATCGGCAAGGGTCGTTAGCGCCAGAACGATTTCTCTGGAGTCTTTCGGGCGGCCGATATCGTTCGCGAACATATAGCCGATCATGCCGGCGGCATTGCGCTGCACGGCGATCTTTAAACCGTCTTCCGCCACTTTGCCGGTCAGTTCCACGCCCTGCGCCGCCAGCCAGCCGAGCGTATCGCCGCCGCCATGCGATGCGATGTCGTACATATCTGCGGTGCGCAGCGCATCGGGCAGGAAACCATGCTTCGCCGCGATATCCAGCGCGGGCTGCGATTGCAGCAGCGTCTGGAACACGCGTTCCTTCGCATCCTTCGTCCAGTCGGCGTTTGCGATGATGTCGTCCAGCTGCGCCATATCGCCACGCTTGATGACCGCCTTCACTGCGCTATCGACCATCCATGCCGACGACGTGGACAATTTTTTATCGCGCGGGAACAGGGCGACGGTGTCCTTGTCGTCCTTGTCCACACCCTTCCAGAACA
>JBBRVE010000012.1:0-48350 GCA_038247245.1 Bdellovibrionales bacterium
TCATCATCGGCACGCAGATCATCGCCAAGGGGCATCACTTCCCCTCGCTCACCTTGGTCGGCGTGATCGACGCAGATCTTGGCCTTGCGGGCGGCGACCTGCGCGCGGGGGAACGCACATTCCAGCTGCTGCATCAGGTATCGGGCAGGGCAGGGCGCGCCGAAAAACCGGGGCGCGTGTTCCTCCAGACCTATATGCCAGAACAGACGGTGATCAAGGCATTGGCGAAAAACGACCGCGATGAGTTTTTGGCGGTCGAGGCGCGGGAGCGGGAGAAAGCCACCATGCCGCCCTTTGGCCGCTTGGCCGCCCTCATCCTCTCCGACCCCGACGAGAACAAGCTGGATGTGTTCTGCCGCAGCCTTGCGCAGAAGGCGCCCCGTTACGACGATATCCGTGTCCTGGGGCCTGCGCCCGCCCCCATGGCATACTTGCGCGGCAAGCACCGCCGCCGGTTCCTGATCAAGGCGGGCAAGAATTTACCCATCCAGAAATATCTTGCGGAATGGCTCGGGAATGTTAAGACTCCATCCAGCCTGCAATTAAAGGTCGATATCGATCCGCAAAGCTTCTTCTGAGTCGTTGCGGATTTATTAACGACCGATATTGCCAAATAAAATCAAACGGTTAATTTTTGATTTGACAGAATACCGTGCGTTGGATATTGTACCTCCATCGCAAATACAGTGGGCACCGCACATGTTTGAGAGCCAGAGCATCAACATTATCCTGACCATGCTTTTCATGATCAGCTGCATGGTCTCCCCCGAATTCGCGGCTTCGGTCGTGGCGGGTGCGATCGGCATGTTCGCGGCCTGCGCCTATGTGATGGTCAAAAACGGCGGCCCGACCCATCCGGTGCAGGTTGCCCTTCGTCAGGGACGCGCCCTGCTCAACCGGTAATTTGTGAAACCTTCTTCTCCCCCTGACTCTCCCTGCGTCATTCATCCTTACTATAACGAGGGTGAACGTCTCCGTGCGCTCGACTCCTATCATATCCTCGACACGCCGGCCGAAAAGGAGTTCGACGACATCGTCGAACTGGCGACGCAAATCTGCGACACGCCCATTTCCGTCATCACGCTGCTGACGGAAGACCGCCAGTGGTTCAAGGCAAAAAAGGGCATCGAAGTGAACGAGACCGGCCTCGACGTTTCCATCTGCGCCCATGCGATTTTACAGCATGATGTATTCGAAGTGCAGGACACGACGACCGATCCCCGTTTTAGCGGCAATCCTCTGGTGACAATTGAAAACGGTCTGCGTTTTTACACCGGTGCGGTGTTGAAAACGCCGGAGGGATTGCCGATCGGGATGCTCTGCGTGCTCGATACCCGTCCCCGCCAGTTGAACGAGCACCAGAAATTCGCGCTATCGACGCTTGCGACGCAGGTCATGAAGCAGCTGGAATTGAAAAAGACCATCCGCGACTACGCCGAGAAAAATGCCGAACTGACGCATTTCTCTCACGCCATCGCCCACGACCTGCGCGACCCGTTCGCCAGCGTCACGCTGCTGGCGCAAATGCTGAAGATGAAATACGCGCCACAGCTGGAAGCAAAGGCGGGCGAGATGATCAACACCATTTTGAGCTCGACGGAACGCTCGCTTTCTCTTCTGAACAACATGCTGGCGCTTGCCGAAGCCGAAGACCGCCAGTTGAAGGATGAAAGCTGCGACGGAAATCAGGTGCTGAACGCTACGCTCGAAAACCTTGCTGCAGCGATCACCGCATCGGGCACCTGCGTAGAAACCGAAACGCTGCCCTATATCGATATGGGCGCGGGCGAATTCGGGCAGGTTTTGCAAAACCTGATCGGCAACGCCATGAATTACCGTGACCGCAGCCGCGACTGTCGCATTTCCGTGACCGCAACGCCGGTGATTTCAGGGCGCACCACCGTTTGCGTGCGCGACAACGGCATCGGCATTGCGCCCGCCAACCTGAACGCCATCTTTGCGCCGCTGAAACGGCTGCACGGGTCGGACCGCCCGGGCACTGGCCTTGGCCTGTCGATTACGCGCAAGATCATCGAACGCCGTCACGGAAAAATCTGGGTTGAATCGGAATTGGGGCACGGCACCAGTTTCTACTTCACCGTGCCCGCAACGCTGCGCCGCGTCAAAATTACGGCATAAACACGGTCTTTAACCGCGTTTTGCGCGCTGAAAAATTCTGCCATTCATCAATGTCGCATTCGAATACAGCCAAAGTGGAAGGCGGGAATTTGCCGATGCTTTCGCCATGTGCCTCGGCCAGTTTTTCCGCGATGTCTTCAAGCCCCGGGTTGTGGCCGACGATGACGATGGAATCGAACCTGTCGTCCGCCTCGCGGATTTCATCGAGGATGGTTTCGGGATGGGCAAGGTACAGCGATTTTTCAAACCGTGGCGACAGCCCCCCCTGACCGCCGAACAGCCGCGCTGTTGCAATGCGCAGCGTCTCGCGCGTACGCGTCGATGTGGAGCAAAACGCCGCATCGGGGAACAGGTTTTGCTCCCGCATGAAATCGCCCAGATTTTCAGACTCCTGCTCGCCGCGCGTTGATAATCCGCGGTCGTGGTCATCCTGCCCCAGGTCGGCGGGGTCGGAATGGGCGTGGCGGAGCAAATATAATGTCTTCATTTTTCTGCCGCTGTCGTGTAGGACATGGGGATAATATATCCCAGCCATAGCGGGTTGTCATGCCTCAAGCAGCGTCCAAGGATTATGTCGCGGTTCTCGATATCGGCTCGAACGCCGTGCGGTTCGTCGTTTATGACGGGCTGAACCGCGCGCCGTTTAAAATCCATAATGAACGCACCCAATGCCATTTGGGCAAGCACCTGGCCACCACCGGCATGTTGAACCCCGAGGGGGTGGCCTCGGCCTTCGAAGCCATCGGCCGCTATGCTGGCCTCATCAAGGCCATGAAAATCAAACAGGTGAAGGCGGTTGCGACCGCCGCCATGCGCGATGCCAAGGACGGGGGCGATTTCATCAAGCGCGTGAAGGATGAATTCGGTTTAAAAATCGACATCATCGAGGGCGAGGAAGAAGCGCGACTTGCGTCCCAAGGCGTGATGATGAACGGCCTTGGCGCGAACGGGGTGATCGGCGATTACGGCGGCGGTTCGCTGGAGCTGATCGTCGTTGAAAAAGATGTGGTGAAGCACAAGACCTCGCTCCCCATCGGCGCGCACCGGTTGCACGCGATACAGGGCGAAGCCGCGCAGCTGAAGGCGATTGATACGCATCTCGCCAACGCGCCGTTCCTGCAAAATTACGAAGGCCGCGATTTTTATGCCATGGGGGGCGCGTGGCGGTCGATGGCGCGCGCGCATATGCGCATGATCAAGCATCCCGTGCTGATGCTCGACCATTACACGATTGACGGTAAGAAAGCGGCGGAGTACGCGCATTTCATCTCGCGCCAGTCGCCTTCATCGCTCGCCAAAACCGTCGGCATGATGGAAAAACGCGTGCACGATATCGGCGTTGCCGCCATGGCGATGGGCCGCGTGTTTGAAATTCTGAAACCGTCGCGCCTGATATTCTCCGGCACTGGCCTGCGCGAGGGTTTGCTTTACGACCAGCTGGCCCCCGATACGCAGCGCGAAGATTCCCTGATCGCGTCCTGCGAAAAAGTCGCGCAGCAGGTCAGCCGCTTCAGCGACCATGACGGGTTCGAGGCTTTGCTGAAATGGATCGGCCCGCTCTTCGCCGCCGCCGACAACAAGACCAAGAAACTGCTGAAGGCCAGCTGCCTGTTGAGCGATATCAGCTGGTTCGAACACGAAGATTATCAGGCCGACCATGCGTTTGAACGTGTGCTGGTGATGCCTTTCTACGGCATCGACCATGCGGGCCGCGCCTTCCTTGCCCTTACGCAATATGTGCGCTATGGCGGCAACCCCGACAAGAAATCAGACACGCTGATGAAGTTGCTGGGCGAAAAAGATGTGACCGCCGCGACCGTCACCGGCCTTGCGCTGGCGACAGGCTACCTGCTCACCGGCGGCGCGCTGGGCCTGCTGAATGAAAGCGAACTGATCCTCGCCCCCAAAACCACCACCCTCAAACTCCACGCCAAATCCCAGATGCTGAACGCCGAGGTCGTGACCAAGGCATTCAACAAACTGGCCGATGCGATGGGCAAGGACGCGGTGATCGAGGCGGTTTAGGCTTTATCGAAGGCCTGCTTCAGCTTTTTGGCATCGAGCTTGACCATCTGCCACATGGCTTCGTTCATAGCCTGGCGTTTTTTCGCGTTTTTGCTGGTCTGCCATTTCATGATCTGCTTCGGGAATATCTGCCAGCGGATGCCGAACTTGTCGATCACCCAGCCGCATTGCACCGGCTTGCCGCCGCCGCTGGAAAGTTTTTTCCAATAGGCGTCGATATCGCGCTGCGTTTTGCAGGGCACGGCCATGGAAAATGAATCGTTGAATTCCTTCTCGACAAAACCGTTCAGCAGCATGATTTTTTGCCCCAGCACGGTGATGTCGATCGTCAGCACGGCCCCCACCTTGACGCCCATCGGGTTCGGGCCCCAATACGATGTCTTGCCGATTTTTGTGCCCTTGAAGACGGATTTGTAAAACTTGGCCATCTCTTCGGCCTTGTCGTTTGACCAGAGGTAAATATAGCTTTTGGGCATGTGCACATTCTCCTGCAACGAAAATTTAAACGGGCAGTTTAGCGATCCAGTATCGGCGCCAGCCACCGCTCCGCTTCCGCGTTGGTGATGCCGCGGCGGCGGGCGTAGTCTTCCATCTGGTCGCGCCCGATGCTGTTGACGCCCAGATAATAGCTGTCGGGGTGCGAAAAATACCAGCCGCTGACCGATGACGCCGGCCACATGGCAAGGCTTTCGGTCAGGATGATGCCGGTGTTTTCCGTCACGTCCAGCAAATCCCAGATCACGTTTTTCTGCGTATGGTCGGGGCAGGCGGGATAGCCGGGGGCTGGGCGGATGCCGCGATATTGTTCGTCGATCAGCGCGTCATAGCCCAGTTTTTCATCCTGCGCGTAACCCCAATAACTGCGCCGCACCTGCGCATGCATGTATTCCGCAAAGGCTTCGGCGAAACGGTCGGCAACGGCCTTGGCCATCATGCTGGAATACGGGTCGTTCTGCGCCTCGAATTCCTTGACGATATCCTCCAGCCCGTCGCCGGCGGTCACAGCGAAGGCGCCGATATAATCCTGCTTGCCGGATGACAGCGGCGCGACGAAATCGGACAGTGAATAATCGGCGCGGCCTTCTTTCTTGCGGATCTGCTGGCGCAACCCGTGGATGCGGGAAAGCTCTTCCTTGCGCTCCTCGCCTTTGTAAATCACGACATCTTCGGCTTCGCCCGATGCGGGGAACAGGCCGATCACACCGCGCGGGCGCACGCGTCCGTCGCGGATGAAAAACTCGATCATTTTCTGCGCGTCGTCGAAAATCTTGCGCGCCTCTTCGCCGCGTGCCGCGTCTTCGAAAATCTGCGGATATTTCATCAGCATGCCCCAAGTGTAGAAAAAGGGCGACCAGTCGACATATTCGCGCAAGGTGTCAAAACCCACATCGTCGAACACATGGATGCCGGGTTTGGCGGGCACGGGCGGCGTGTAACCTTTCCAGTCGGCGCGGTAGCGGTTTTTCTGCGCCTCGGCGAAGGGGATCAGCTCCTTGTTCGGCGATTTGTTCAGGAAACGCTCGTTCAGCGCCTTGTATTTTTTCGTGACCTCGGCAAGGTAGGGCGTGCGGAGGGTCGCGTTCAGCAGGTTGTTCATCACGCCGACGGCGCGCGACGCATCCGGCACATAGACGACGGGATGCTTGTAATGCGGCGCGATTTTCACGGCGGTATGCATCTCCGACGTCGTTGCGCCGCCGATCAGCAGCGGCACGGTGAAGCCCTGGCGCTGCATTTCGGATGCTACATGCGCCATTTCCTCCAGCGACGGGGTGATAAGGCCTGACAGGCCGACCACATCGACATTTTCCTCGCGCGCTGTCTGCAAAATCTTTTCCGCGGATACCATCACGCCAAGGTCGACGACTTCATAGCCGTTGCATTGCAAAACAATGCCGACGATGTTCTTGCCGATATCATGCACGTCGCCCTTGACGGTCGCGAGCAGGATTTTGCCCGCGCTTTTCGCCTTGGTGTCCTTTTCCGCCTCCATGAAGGGCAGCAGGTGCGCAACCGACTGTTTCATGACGCGGGCGGATTTCACCACCTGCGGCAGGAACATCTTGCCGTCGCCGAACAGGTCGCCGACGATGTTCATGCCGGCCATCAATGGGCCTTCGATCACCTCCAGCGAACGCTTGCATTTTTTGCGCGCCTCTTCCGTGTCTTCCTCAATATGTTCGTTGATGCCCTTGACCAGCGCGTATTCCAGGCGTTTTTCAACCGGGTATTTGCGCCATTCTTTTTCTTCCTCTTTTTCCTTGGCGCCCTTGCCCTTGTATTTCGCGGCAAGGTCGAGCAGGTTTTCGGTCGCATCGGGGCGGCGGTTCAGGATCACGTCTTCGACCGCGTCGCGCAGCTCGGCGGGTATGCTGTCATAGACCGCCAGCTGCCCCGCATTCACGATGCCCATATCCATGCCGGCCTTGGTCGCGTGGTACAGGAACACGGCGTGGATCGCCTCGCGCACGGTGTTGTTGCCGCGGAACGAAAATGACACGTTCGACACGCCGCCGCTCACCAGCGCATGGGGCAGCGTTGCCTTGATCTGCTTCGTCGCCTCGATGAAATCGACGCCGTAATTGTTGTGTTCTTCGATCCCCGTTGCGACCGCGAAAATGTTCGGGTCGAAAATGATGTCTTCCGGCGGGAAGCCGTTTTTCGTCAGCAGGTTGTAGGCGCGGGTGCAGATTTCAAGCTTGCGCGTGATGGTATCGGCCTGCCCCTTTTCATCGAACGCCATCACGATGACGGCAGCGCCGTACAGCCGCGCAAGGTGCGCCTGTTGCAGGAACGCCGCTTCGCCTTCCTTCATGCTGATCGAATTGATGATGCTCTTGCCCTGCACGCATTTCAACCCGGCCTCGATGACTTCCCATTTCGATGAGTCAATCATCACGGGCACGCGCGCGATATCGGGCTCGGATGCGATGTTGTTCAGGAACGTTTTCATGGCCTGCTTTGAATCCAGCATGCCTTCGTCCATGTTCACGTCGATGACCTGCGCGCCGCTTTGCACCTGTTCCAGCGCAACGCTGGTGGCGTCCAGGTAGCGGCCTTCCTTGATCAGGTCCTTGAATTTGGTCGAACCGGTCACGTTCGTGCGTTCGCCCACGTTGACGAACAGGCTGCTGTCATTGATCTCCAGCGGTTCCAGCCCCGACAGGCGCAGCGCCTTGGGGATTGCGGGCGCAACGCGCACGGGCGTTTTCGCAACCGCCGCCGCAAGGGCGCGGATATGCGCCGGCGTCGTGCCGCAGCAGCCGCCCACGATATTAAGGAAGCCCGACTGCGCCCATTCGCTCATTTCCGCCGTCATCTGTTCGGGCGTTTCGTCATAGCCGCCGAAAGCGTTCGGCAGGCCGGCATTTGGATAGACGCAGACATGCGTGTCGGAAATTTTCGACAGCGTTTGCACATATTGCCGCATTTCCTTCGGCCCCAGCGCGCAGTTGAGGCCGATCGAGAGCGGGTTCGCATGGCGGACTGAGTTCCAGAACGCCTCCGTCGTCTGCCCCGACAGCGTGCGGCCTGATGCATCGGTGATCGTGCCGGAAATCATCAGCGGCAGGCGCGTTTTCTTGTCGCCGAAATATTTTTCGGCGGCGAAGATTGCGGCCTTGGCGTTCAGCGTGTCGAAAATCGTCTCGATCAGCAGCAAGTCCGCGCCACCCTGCACCTGTCCGTCGATCGCCTCGTAATACGATGCCACAAGGTCGTCAAAGGTGATGTTGCGGAATCCGGGGTCGTTGACCTCGGGCGACATCGACGCGGTGCGGCTGGTGGGGCCGATCGCGCCCGCCACGAAACGCGGACGGTCATGCGTGCTGAAACGGTCCGCCGCGCGCCGCGCAACTTGCGCCGCCGACAGGTTCAGGTCGAAGCTTAAGGATTCCATGCCGTAATCCGCCATGGAAATGCGGTTGGAATTAAAACTGTTGGTGGAGATGATATCCGCGCCCGCCGCCAGATATTCGGCATGGATGCTTTCGATGATGGCGGGCTGCGTCAGGTTCAGCAGGTCGTTATTGCCCTTCAGCGACTTTTCCCATTTCGCGAATTGCGCGCCACGGAAATCGGCCTCCTGCAATTTATGACCCTGAATCATCGTGCCCATCGCCCCGTCAAGGACAAGGATGCGTTGCGCCAATGCTGCGGTGATTTCTTTATGCTTGCTCATACGGAGGACGTCTCGCCAGTTGATATTTATACACCCCGCTTTTTAGCAGGATGGAGGTCGAAATAGAAAAGTTAAATGGGATTTATTATTCATAATAAACAACGGTAGTTTAAGCTTTATTCTTCATCCGGCGCTTTCTAAGGCTGATGAAATAGGCGATTGCGACGCCGCCGCACCAAAGGTATAGCCACGCGTTGCTTTCATCGAGTGCAGAGATGGTTTCACGTAGCTGAAATGTAACACGCGTAAAAAACGGGCTGGTTTTATCCACGTTACGAATGTCCAGATCGAAATGTTTTTTTAAATACTCGTAGATGGCGGGATCGGAGGGATCCAACAATAATTGATCCGGTGCTTTTTTGCCAAATCCGGAGCGGTAGATAACAACATCTCCCAGATCCGCGAGCGCGTAGCCCGTGCAGTCGGAGCCCGCTAGGCCTTTAATCAGGGTGTCTTCCTGAGAATTGCGAATGTTTTTGATGACCTTCAAAACAGGTGTTGCGCCCGAGAACGGTCCGGAATCCGATTTGAAGTGGCTCGTGTAGAAAACAACGACACCGATAAAAACGACTTCGGGCTCTTGAGCCTGCTGTGCGGTTTCCAAATTCGCTACGCTCGTTGGAACGGTCACTGCGACGATACACGCACTCGCAAATGGCGCATGAAGTAAAATAAAACAAAAAAAGAGGGCATAAAAAAAGCGCAGCATCTAGCTATCTCCGCCGTCCCGACCCGCCCATCAGCGATCCCAGCAGGCCGCGCATGATTTCGCGGCCGACGGAGGTTGCCATGCTGCGGGTGGCGCTGGTTGCGGCTTTTTCGATGAGGCCGGGTTTGCGGCCGCCGCGGGGGCCGGTGGTGCCAAAGATGATGTCGTTCAACACGCTGCCGCCTTCAGTCGGTGCGGGGGCGGGTGTTGTGGTTTTCGGGGTGTCGTGCTTGCTGCCCCAGCCGCCGGTGCTTGTGGTGGTTTGTGATGGCGCGGGTGCGGGGGCTTGCGCTTGCGCGGCTTGTTGTTGCTGCGCCTGCAAGACCTCGAAGGCGGATTCACGGTCGATGACTTGTTCGTAAAATCCGGCGACGGGCGATTGCGCGATTACGGCAGCGCGTTCGTCATCGGTCAACGGCCCGATGCGGCTATGCGGCGGGCAGATATAGCATTGCTCGACCATTGTGGGCGTGCCTTTGGCATCCAGCACCGATACCAGCGCCTCGCCGACGCCCAGTTCGGTGATGACCTGCGACGTTTTAAATGCTGGGTTCGGGCGCATGGTGTCGGCGGCGGTATCGACGGCCTTTTTGTCGATGGGGGTAAATGCGCGCAGGGCGTGCTGCACGCGGTGCGCCAGCTGGCCGAGGACGGCGGGCGGAATGTCCGACGGGCTTTGCGTGACGAAATAGATGCCGACGCCCTTTGACCGCACAAGGCGTACCACCTGCTCGATTTTTTCCACCAGCGGTTTGGGCGTGTCGCGGAACAGCAGATGCGCCTCGTCAAAGAAAAACACCAGTTTCGGTTTCGGCAGGTCGCCGACTTCCGGCAGTGTTTCATACAGCTCCGACAGCATCCACAGCAGGAAGGTCGAATAGACAACCGGCGAGAGCAGCAATTTATCGGCGGCCAGGATGCTGACGATGCCGCGGCCTGCCGCGTCGGTCTGCAGCAGGTCCATCACGTTGAACGCGGGCTCGCCAAAGAAATCCTTCGCGCCTTCGTTCTCCAGCGTGAAAACGCCGCGCTGGATGATGCCGAGTGATGCGGGCGACAGGTGGCCGTATTGCGGTTTGAACTTGTCGAGGTTTTCCTGCACCAGGCGGATCAGCGCATTCATGTCTTTAAGGTCCAGCAACAACAATCCCGCTTCATCCGCAATGCGGAACAGGATCATCAGCACGGATGCCTGCGTCTCGTTCAGGTTCATGAGGCGGCCAAGCAGTTGCGGCCCGATTTCCGACAGCGTGGTGCGGACGGGATGCCCCTTTTGGCCGTACACATCCCAGAACATCACAGGGCAGGGCGCAAAATCGAAATCGCCGAGTGCCAGCAGATCGAGCCGCGCCTTGATGCGGTCGAACGCGCCGCCAGCCGCCGCGATGCCGGACAAATCGCCCTTCACATCCGCCATGAACACCGGCACGCCGTTGCGGCTGAACAGTTCGGCCAAGGTTTGCAGCGTCACGGTCTTGCCCGTGCCGGTTGCGCCCGCAATCAACCCGTGGCGGTTGGCAAGTTGCGGTAATATGTCGATAAAACGGGCGTCGCCGGTTTTGGTTTTTGCGAACTGCATGGATGCTCCAACCCGCGCATGACGCGGAAAATTATTCGGCGGGTTTCGTTTCCGACGGCACAAGCTTCAGCTTGCCATTTTCAACCGCAATCGCCAGCTTGCCGTCGCGCAGCTCCAGCGCTTCCTTGCCAAAGAGTTTATATCTCCAGCCGGTCATGGCTGCGACTTTGGCTTCCTTGCCGAATGCCGCGATCAGTTCAAGGTCGGAGGCGACGCAGAGCAGTTTCGGCGCGACCTGCGCCTCTTCACAGCGCAGTTTCAGCAACACGCGCAGCAAATCGATCGTGGGCGCCATGCCGGGCGGCAAATGCGGGCGGGGTTCCCATTTGGGTCCCTCGCTCTCTTCCATTTCCACGCCGCGTTTCACGGCGGCCAGCAGTTCCTGCGCGCGTTCGCTTTCGGCAAAACCGCGGTTGACGTTGCGCATCTTGCCCAGCGCCTCCGCATTTGTCGGCGGATGCGTGGCGATTTCGGCCAGCGCCTCGTCCTTCATGATGCGGCCGCGCGGCACATCGGCCTGCTGCGCCAGCGTCTCGCGCCATGCGGCGACTTCCTTCAGCACGCAGAGCGCGCGGATTTTATGGCTCGGGATCTTGATGCGCTCCCACGCCTCTTCGGGGCGGGAGATGTAATTTTCCTTGTCGGAGAGATTTTTCATCTCGTCCTTGATCCAGGCGGTGCGTTCCAGCTTCTCGACGCGCTCGGCAAGCTTCAGGAATATCTTGCGCAGATGCGTGACGTCGGCCAGCGCGTATTTCAGCTGCTTCGACGTCAGCGGGCGCATCGCCCAGTCGGTGAAGCGGCTCGATTTATCCAGCTGCTTCTTGACAATCGAATTGACCAGCACTTCGTAGGAAACCTGTTCGCCGTAACCGCACACCATCGCGGCCACCTGCGTATCGAAAATAGGTGTCGGCAATTTGCCCATGTGGTTGTAAAAAATTTCCAGGTCCTGGCGGCAGGCGTGAAATACCTTCAGCACTTCCTTGTCGCGCAGGAATTCATAGAAAGGGTCGAGGTCGATGCCTTCAGCTAACGGGTCAATCGCGTAGGCTTCCTCGTCATCCCCCGCCACCTGTATCAGGCACAGGTTGGGATAATAGGTGCGTTCACGGATGAATTCAGTATCGACCGTCACGAAATCCGATTTCCGGAGTTTCGTGCAGAGGGTTTTCAGGTCTTTGGATGTGGTGATCAGGGTCATGGTAATTCAGTAACTTAATGAAATTTGCCCGTTTTCGCCATTGTTATTTTTGAATAAAAACGGCGGATTTGCTGGGGTCAGGCGGGGGTGAAGCGTTTTCTGGCGGCCAGCATCTCGGGTGTTGTGATCTGTTGCCAGATGTGATCGCCCACGGCATCGGCGGTCATGCTGCCCAGATAGGGCTGGCCGGCGATCACGGGCATGGTATCGATACCCTTCATGCCGTCATATGAGCTGCGGTTGAAGCCTTGGCGCAGTATATCGGTGAGCGGCGTTGATTGGGCGGTGGCGTAATCCGCCACGCGGTTGAACATGCAGAGCACTTTTTTGTCATACAGCTGCGCGATGTTGCTCTGTTGGAAATACTCGAAGCGCTGACGCATGCCCTCCGCCGTATCGGCGGCGAAGGTGCCCGCGGGATTGCTGACGGGCAGGGCGATGCCGGTGGCACTGCTAATTTTTGCCATCAGGTAGTTTTCAAACACAAACGCATCGCCTTCCAACAGGCGGATCAGGCTGGCGGAGCGATCAAAGCTCAAATTGTTCATCATCCTGTGGTCGGCGATATTGCGCATCTGCCACAAATGCCGCAATTCATGCGCCATGGTGCGTACCGTCTGCTGGTGAGGCAGGAAAATGTTCAGCTGGATTTCGGTTTTATCATCGGGGTATTTCGCGCCGTTGCGCATGTTGCCAAGCGCGGTGAAGGTAATGGAAGGACGGAATTTGAAACCGAAGCCTTCGTTTTTGGCGAGGTCGAGCAGCGCCGCACCCTCGGGCACGCTGGCGATCAGTCGCGCGGCGCGGTTGATGCGCCAGTCGCCCCATTTTTCCAGCAGCTTGTTAATGTTTTGAAGAATCTGCATTTTTAACCGGATTAACCGTAAAGACCTGAGGGGGAGGTTACCCGAGGCTCGCTATTATGTCAAAGCTAATCACGCCAAGCCTTTAAAATCCTTCATTTTCAGGTGCTTTCCTGCTAGAAAAGACAGTCGTTTTTTGACGCTTATTCTTAAGGAATTGAAACCATGTCTATCTATCGCACCCATACCTGCGGCCAGTTGCGCGGCACCGATGCCGGCAAGGAAGTCAAAATTTCCGGTTGGGTTCACCGCAAGCGCGACCATGGCGGCCTTTTGTTCGTCGACCTGCGCGACCATTACGGCCTGACGCAATGCGTCATCAATTCCGACAACCCTGTTTTCGCCGAGCTGGAGCGCACGCGCCTTGAAAATGTGATCATGATCACGGGCGAAACCGTCATCCGCATGGAAGGCACGAAAAACAAGGACCTGCCCACCGGCGAAATCGAAGTGAAGGTGAAGACGTTCGAGCTGCTGTCGTCGCCCGTGACCGATATGCTGCCGCTGCAGGTCAACGCCGAAGAAAACTACGGCGAAGAAGTGCGCCTGCGCTACCGCTTCCTCGACCTGCGCCGCGACGTCATCCACAAAAACATCATGCTGCGCTCCGACGTGATCTATTCCATGCGCCGCCGCATGGTGGGAGAGGGCTTCCGCGAATTCCAGACGCCGATCCTGACCGCATCGTCGCCGGAAGGAGCGCGCGACTTCCTCGTGCCGTCGCGTTTGCACCCCGGAAAATTCTACGCATTGCCTCAGGCACCGCAGCAGTTCAAACAATTGTTGATGATGTCGGGCTTTGACCGTTACTTCCAGATCGCGCCCTGCTTCCGCGACGAAGACGCACGCGCCGACCGCACGGCGGGCGAGTTCTACCAGCTCGACATGGAAATGTCGTTCGTGACGCAGGATGACGTGTTCAACGTGATGGAAAAAGTCATCGGCGGCGTGTTCGAGGAATTCGCCGAATTCACCGGCAAGAAACAGGCCGTATCGCCTGCGCCGTGGGTCCGCATTCCCTACGATGAATCCATGCTGAAATACGGCAACGACAAACCCGATCTTCGTAACCCGCTGGTGATCGTCGATGTGTCGAGCGTGTTCGCGCGCGCTGATGTCGAATTCAAGGCGTTCAAGGGCGTCGTGGAAAAGGGCGGCGTCGTCCGCGCCATCCGCGCACCCAAAGTCTCCGACCGCCCCCGCAGCTTCTTCGACAAACTGAACGCATGGGCGCAATCCGAAGGCGCGCCCGGCCTCGGCTATGTCACGCTGGAAGGCGCGGAAGGCAAAGGCCCAATCGCGAAATTCCTGCCCGCTGGCGCACTTGAAGAACTCCGCAAGCTGACCGGCGCGGAAAGCGGCGATGCCGTGTTCTTTGCGGCGGATACTGCCGACAAGGCCGCGTCGCTCGCCGGCAAGGCGCGCACGAAACTCGCCGAAGACATGGACATCATCGAAAAAGACACGTTCAAGTTCTGCTGGGTCATCGATTACCCGATGTTCGAGCTGAACGACAAGACGAACAAGATCGACTTCTCCCACAACCCCTTCTCCATGCCGCAGGGCGGGTTGAAGGCGTTGCAGAACGAAGAGCCGCTCAAGATCAAGGCGACGCAGTATGACTGCGTGGCGAACGGGCTGGAGCTGTGCTCCGGCGGTATCCGCAACCACATGCCCGAAGCGATGGAAAAAGCGTTCGAGATCGCGGGCTATCCCGCGGGCGCCGTGCAGGAAAAGTTCGGCGGCATGTATAACGCGTTCAAGCTGGGCGCACCGCCGCATGGCGGCTGCGCGTTCGGTATCGACCGCATCATCATGATGCTGGCCAAAGAACCCAACATCCGCGAAGTCATCGCCTTCCCGATGAACCAGCAGGCAGAAGACCTGATGATGGGCGCGCCGTCACCCGCCGAAGCGCACCAGCTGAAAGACGTCTCCATCAAGCTGGACCTGCCGAAGGCGGCCGTGAAGGAAGTCAAGCAGGCGAGCTAACGGGTTGTTGTTTTAAGGCGGAGGAGGTACTTCATTGAAAAAAGACCTCACCGCAGCATTCCTGAAAGTGGTCGGCGATTATATGCTGGTCGAAACGCCGATTGCGCGGGCGGATGTGGCGTTACTGTTTGGCGGCGAACATGCGGACGAGATCGCGAACCATGCGGCTGACCTTTACTATCAGGGATATTTCGGCCTGATCGTCGTGTCCGGCGCGCCATCCACGTCGAAGGGCGTGATGGAGGCGAAGCAGATGCGCGATGTGCTGGTCGCGCGCGGCGTGCCCGACGACATTATTTTGATCGAGGACAAGGCCACGAATACCGGCGAGAACGTGAAATATTCGATGGCGCTGCTGGATAAAACCAAGGGGCTGGAAAACATTTCATCCGTGCTGGGCATCGGGCAGATCCACGGGTCGCGCCGCTTCCTGATGACGCTGGAGCAGCACTGGCCGTCTGTCACCAAGATGTTCAATGCCCCCAATTACTATCCGGTCAGCCGCGACGAATGGCACACGCACCCCACGTTCCGCCGCGCGGTGCTGAAGGAATTCAACAAGGTCGCACCGTATAAAAAGCGCGGCTTTATCCGTGAAATCGATATGGGCAGGGTGAAACGGGCCATTGACAAATGCCCGCCGCCCAAGGGTGCAAAACCCCCGGGAGTAAAACCATGAAACGCGAAGTCCGTAAATCGACCCACCGCCCGCCCGCCAACGCGCCGCTGAAACCCGTGCCGAAGAAGAAAAAGGCATCCGCGCTGCCCGTCGTGCTGCGCTGCGCGCCCGGCCTGTCGCACCTGCTGCAGCATGAAATGAAATTCCGCAAGCTGATGGAACGCGGCGCGCGCCCGACCGAAATTTTCCAGCGCAACCACGACCTGCTGTTCCTGAAAAACGTGGCCTCGCCCCAGAATCTTGCGCAGATGCGCATCGCAGAAGACGCGGGCGACTGCGTCATGCACGGGCAGTTCAAGATTTCGCCCGCCATGCTCGACCGCGCGGCGGACGATTTGCGCCGCGTCACAAGCCCCCTGAAGCTCGCCGTCACCGCCGATGGCCGTCATTTCGACCGTCGCGACATGGAGCGGTTTTTCAGCCGCGAATTGCAGCAGCGCGGCGTGTATCTGGCCGAAGAGGGCGAGATGCTGTGGCTGTTCGTCGTCGATGAAAAATTCTATCTCGTGCGCGAAACGGCGCGCGAAGACAACGCGTGGTCGCGCTATTTGCGCCGCCATGAACGCGAAGGCAGCCTGCCGCCCACGATTGCGGCGGCCATGGCATTTATCGCCAAGCCGCTCGAAAATGAAACGATGCTCGACCCCTGCTGCGGCAGCGGCACGCTGCTGGCGGAAATTTACGGGCTGCAGTCGAAAATCGGCAAGGTCACGGGTTTCGACCTCGATCCCGAAGCCATCAAGGCCGCGCGCGATAACATCCGGAAAATTCCGCAGGCCGAGGCCTTCACCGGCGACGGCACGCTGACCGGCCGCCCCGATGCCACGATCGACCTTGTGATGGCGAACCTGCCGTTTGGCAAGCAGTTCGGCAAGAAGGAAGATAATCCCGGCCTTTATACCGCCATCGTGAAGGAATTCGTGCGCCTTGCGAAAAAGAACACCTTCCGCGCCGTGCTGCTGACCTCCGACGTGCCGGCATTTAAAACGGCGATGCAGGCGCACCGCGAATTGAAATACGAAGAAGCCTTCACCGTCAAAATCCGCGGCGAAGCGTCGCGCTGTTATCTGGTGACCTTTAAATGAGCTATTCCGGTTATATCGACACTTATTACGCAGATACTTTGGGACGCGAAAAAACCTATCCTACATTGACGGCAGAAATGAATGTCGATGTCTGCGTGGTGGGTGGCGGTTTCGCCGGGCTCAACACCGCTCTCAGCCTGGCGGAGCGCGGCAAGCGCGTGGTGGTGCTGGAATCCAAACGCATCGGCTGGGGTTCGTCTGGCCGCAATGCGGGGTTCGTCGCCAAGGGCTATGCGGCGGATGAAGATTACCTGCTGAAAAAACTGGGCCTTGAAAAGGCGCGGGAGATCATCACGCTGACGCAGAACGCGCGCGGTTTGATCCGCAAGCGCATCGATGATTATGCCATTGATTGCGGCCCGGTGATTGCGGGCGTGCTGACCGCATCATGGCGCGACAACGACGCCGAGCTGCAGGAATACGTCAAGCGATCGAACGACAATTTCAACACCGGCTTCGAATTCTGGCCGCGCGCCAAGGTGCAGGCGCATTGCAAAACCGATAAATATTATGGCGCGGTGTATTCCGCATCCGATTACCAGTTCCATCCCTTGCGCTATGTCCACGGGCTTGCTTCCGCGCTGGAATCAAAGGGCGGTCGCGTGTTCGAAAACTCACCCTCGCTGAAAATCGTCAGGAACGGCCAAAAAAAGGGTTCAGGATGGATCGCGGAAACGAAAAACGGTTCTGTGCGCTGCGAACATATCGTGCTGGCGGGGTCGGTCTATATCGATGACCTAGACAAAAAACTGAAAAACGCGTCCTTCCCCGTGCAGACCTATATCATGGTCACGAAACCGATGGATGAATCCGCGCTGGCGGGGTCGATCAACACACGCCACGCGATTTCCGATATGCGTTTCTGCTCCGACTACTACCGCCGCCTCGATGGCGGGCGCGTGCTGTGGGGCGGGCGTGTTGCGCTGTGGTCAAACCCGAAGGATATCGCGGGCATGATGCTGGGTGACATGCACAAGGTTTATCCGCAGTTGAAGGGCGTGGCCGAGCCTGAATATGCGTGGTCAGGGCTGCTCGCTTATGCCCCTCATAAAATGCCGCAGCTGGGGCAGATCGAACCCGGGTATTGGTACGCCACAGGCTTTGGCGGCCACGGCATTTCGCCCACGACCGTTGCGGGTGAAGTCATCGCATCTGCCATTGCAGGGGGGGATGATACCTATAAAGCGTTTGAGCCCTTTGGGCTGGGTTATGCAGGCGGCAAAATGGGCCGTTATGTGGCGCAGCTGGTCTATTGGTGGTGGCGCGCGCGCGACCATATCAGCGTCGGGTGAGGGAACAATGACACCTCCCGGTAATTGGTTTAACAAGACCGATTTTTTTGATGGAGGTTCCCATGCCCGAACAACGCCCCGCATTTGCCGATAGATTGCAGCCGCTTGGCCTTTCCATCTGGGAATTTGACGAAGGCGGCTGGGTCCATTTTCTGGGTGACATGGAAGATATTGATGACAGCGACATGGCGGCATCCCAGCCGGGCCTGCCGCATCCCGAATTGCGAACCTTGTCGCGCCTAGCTCATTGAAATAGCTTGTAATTCTTATTTCCAAAATGAATTGACATAACGCGCTACACTCCTTAAAGTCCTCGCCAGAAACAAAAAAACAATGCGAGGGTGAAGATGGATTTCAGCAAATTGAAAAGCGCGGCAAAGGCGGTCAAAAAATACCTGACCACGCAACAAGCGCTCGATGCACGGCTGCTCGAAGCGGTCAAGAAGGACGACCTTGCCAAGGCGCTGGACGCGATAGCCGACGGCGCGAACCCGTCATCGGGCGGCAGAAGCTGGAACATCGACAGCCCGCTGCTTTATGCGATCGACACGGATAACGCAGTGATGGTCAAAGCGCTGCTGGCTGCAAAGGCTGACCCCAACAAGAAAATCGGCTATGGCGAGGGGACACCCTTTACCGAAGCCGCTGCCAAGGGAAATTTTGAAATCATGACCGCGCTGATTGATGCGGGCGCAAAGCTGAACACCAGGGGAGACCGGGGTAACACGGCCTTCACCCTTGCCGTCGCCGCGCGTAACGCGCCGCTAATCGCGCTGCTGGTGGAGAAGGGTGCCACCACCGATACCTTTAACAAATATGGCTGGTCGCCGCTGTCTTATGCGACCCGTAACGGCGATGTCGCCACCATGACGATGCTGCTGGAAAAAGGCGCGCGCACCGACCGTCTGGACGATGAAGGCCGCAGTCTGCTGGATATCGCGCGCGAAGGCCAGCAATGGCAGGCGCTGCGCACGCTGCAGGACCATGGCGACGCGAAAGTCGCGAAATGGCAGAAACTGCAGGATGCCGATGAAGTGGCGAATGTCAGCATCATGCGCGACCTTGGCTATAAACTGACGCAGGTGTTCAATACCCGCACCGCGCGCCTGACCACCATCACCCATAATTTCGAAACCGGCCGCGATGAAACCGTCGTGCGCCCGCTGACGGAAGCCGACAAGCCTGCGGTTGATGAAGCGGTGAAGCAACTGGGCGCATTGAAAGCCCCCGCAGTTCCCGCGCAAAAACCGGCGGTGCAGCCGTGAGCCGCAAAAAACCCTTCAACGCCTCGGCGAAAAAGAACGAGATTGAATTCCAGCTGTTCTCCGACCTCGACGGCGTCCTGACCGATTTCGACGGCCATGCGAAAAAGCACGGCAAGTTCAATGAAAAAGGCCAGCCGAAATGGGAAGAACTCGACCGTAAATGGTGGCAGACCATGCCCGCCTATGACGGCGCAAAGGAATTCTACGACGCTCTGCGCGCACGCGGCCGCACGCGCATGCTGACCGCGCCGATCCTGAACGCCGATTGTTTCCGCGGCAAGGCGGAATGGGTGAAGGAATTCCGCAAATCGCGCTTCGCCCTGCTCGACCTCGTGATCGCGAAGGCAGAGGACAAAAACCTGCTCGCCCGTCCGCATCATATTCTGGTCGATGACCGCCAGAAAAACATTGATGAATGGGTGCATGCCGGCGGTATCGGTGTTTTGCATACCGGCGATTATGCCGACACGCTGAAACGCGTCGATGCCGCGATGGAAAAATTCCGCCTAGAGAACGATCCGTCCCTGCCGCCCCCGCCGCCTGTTGTTGATGATTACAAAACCCTGAAGGTCTTCATCGGCACCAACGGCGTGCTGGCCGATTTCCAGACGCATCTGGAAACGGAGAACAAGATCGACGCGAATGGCAAAACGAAATGGACATCGCTGGTGGGCAACTGGTGGAAAACCATCCCGGCGTTTGACGGCGCGAAAAAATTCTATGAAGACGTGAAGGAAGCGGTGAAGGACAGCGTGACCGGCAAATCGCAGGTGCGTTTCCTGACCGGCCCCGTGCCGATCCCCGACAGTTTCGAGGGCGCCGCCGAATGGACGATGGGTTTCCGCCCTGAATCCAAAAAATTCGCGCTGCTGGACATCATCATCGCGCGCTCCGGCGACAAGGAATTGCTGGCACGCCCCAACAACATCCTGATCGACGACCGCGCCGCCAACGTGACCGCATGGCAAAACGCGGGCGGCATCGCGATCCTGCATACCGGCGATTTCGCCGACACGCTGCAGCAACTGAAGGACGCGGTAAAAGCGCACCGCAACCCCACGCGCCGCATCCTGCCGATGAAGCGTCCGCCGTCATCCCTTAAATAACCGGAACTATTGTCCTCCGGCTGGCGTTGGTCATTACAACGTATTTCAGCCGGAGGGTATCCCCATGAATGCAGACCGTTTTATCGCACTTGGCACGACTGTCCTGATGCTCATGGCATTGCCCGCAATTACGACCGCACAGGGCGCGAGCCTCCAAAAAACCAGCATGCGCAATAACGCCTTGTCCGAACTGGAATACGGCGTGCTGCTGATTGACGATACCCTGAACGCCGTGCCGGAAAACCGCAGCGTCTCCCCTGAAATGGGGCTGACCACAGTGACATTCCAGAGCCTCGATGCAGACGGCAATGGTCGGGTGACCAAGGAAGAATTCGAAAAACAGGGCCTGACAGAAAGCCTGTTTACCACCATGGATACCGACCATGACGGCAGCCTCAGTCAGGGCGAAGTGGATACCCACGGGCCGCTGACAAAACCTATCCAGTAAAAAAGATTAGCGCTCCGCCTTGCGCCGTTTCTTGTCGGCGGCCAGCATCAAGTCGACGCCGCCATAGGTCGCAAGATATTCGCTATGCGCGGAAACGGGCAGGGTGCCGATGCTGGCGCCCAGGCTGATATGTTCGCCGCGCCATGCCATATCCATGTTATCGAGCGCCGCGCGCACCTGCGTGATTTTCGCCAGTGCCGCATCGGGTTCGGTCTGCGTCAACAGCAGCGCGAATTCGTCGCCGCCAAAACGCGCCACGCCATCGGTGATGCGTAGCGACGTCACAAGGATATCCGACACCATCTTCAGGCAGGCATCGCCCGCGGGGTGGCCGTGGCGGTCGTTCAGCGGCTTGAACTTATCAAGGTCGATCAGCGCGAACAGCGCGCCCGGCGAACTGCCGCGGCGGATGCGCGCGCGCTCGCCTTCGAAAAACTTTTCAAAACCGCGGCGGTTCATCAGCCCTGTCAGCGGGTCGGTCGCGGCAAGGTCTTCCAGCTGGCGGATGCGCTTGGTCTGCTCCGCGATTACGCGCTCGGCATCCTCGATTTTATTATAGGCGTTTTTCAACAGCGCGACGGTCGTGCCCTTGGCGCGCCATGAATCGTCGAGGCGCGAACCGGATTGCGGGGCGTTGTCTTGCGTGGTTTTGCCCTTGAGCGGGCGGAGTATCGCGGGAAGTTCATGTTCCATGACGAATACACACTAAAAAATACGGATAACGGGTAAGCGCAAGCGTAACACGAATCATGCGCCTGTCGACATTTTTGGCGTGCTTATCTTTACATAAGGGCTTGTTTTCGTTCTTTTTACCATTACTTCATGTGAAGCGTGTATTCTTGAAATGAAAGACGCGCCGTATTCTGTAAGGACACTGCCCATGCCATTCCGCCTTCCCCATGCTCTTGTCGCGCTCGGACTGCTGGTCCTCGCACCGGCACCTGTGTTCGCCGCCGCCGCTGTTGCAGGGGCAACCGTGAAAGCCGATGACATTTCGCTGGCCGGGCACAAGGCGCTTTATGATTTTCGCATGACGGCGGTTCAGTCGGGCGCGGGCATTTCCGGCATCCGCGGCAAAATGTATTACGAACAGGCCGACAGCTGCGAAGCATGGACGACCGACCACCGCTTCAACGTGGAATACCAGTATCCCGAGCGCCGCCCCGTGGAAAACACCAGCCATTATGTCGCGTTTGAATCAAAAGACGCGCGCCAGTTCTATTACTCGTCCGAGCGCGAGGAAAACGGCCTGACGATCGAACAGCTGCGTGGCGCGGTGAAACCCAATGCAGACGGCACGGCGAAGGCCGATTATTCACGCCCCGATGATTTGTCGTTCGACCTGCCCAAAGGCTACCTGCTGCCCACGCAGCACACAGCGGAAGTGATCCGCCACGCGCGCGCGGGCGACAAGTTTTTTACCGCCGCGATGTTCGACGGCACCGATGCCGACGGGCCTGTTGAAATCAACACCTTCATCGGCAAAAAACTGACCGCCGATGAACTCAAGAAAATCGCCGCCGACAACCCCAAGATCGATGCCGGCCTGACCTCCGGCGACGCATGGCGCGTGCGCATGGCCGTTTTCCCGCTCAAGGAAGACAAGGGCATGTCGCCGACTTATGAAATGGACCTGATCATGCACGCCAACGGCATCGTCAGCTGGTCGCTGGTCGATTACCACGCCTTCAAGGTCGAACAAAAACTCGTCGCGCTGGAAAAACTGCCGGCCAAGACCTGTAACTGAGGCCATAGCCGTAAATTCGGAAAATTGGTTACTTATTAAGCTTTGTGCGCGGGAAAATACAATCATGTCGGAATCCGATATAGAGTCCGTGCGCCGTCGCCCCGGCCTGTATCTCGGTGGTACAGATGAACGCGCTTTGCACAAGCTTCCCGAAGAAATACTGAATAACGCTTTCGCCGAGGCTGTCACGACGCATGCAGACTTGATTGAAATCACACTAAAGGAAGATGGAAGCATTATCATCGCCGATAACGGTCGCGGTATCCCTGTTGAGAAACACCCCATGTTCCCGGGCAAATCAGCTCCTGAAGTCATTTTTACGACGATACATCTGGGGCGAAGCTCAGCGGCACGCCGAGAATTTCAGCCTGCCGATACTTCTATTACTGTAGGGGCTTGTGTTGTAAATGCACTATCAGATTGGATTTGGCTCGAGACTGTGCGCGACAAAGTTTTATACCGCCAGTCTTTTTTCAAAGGCAATTCAACAAGCCAGCTTATGAACGAGGGGCCGGCAAACGGACGACGGGGTACAACGGTCTGCTTTCACCCTGACCCAGAAATATTCGGTCAGAATGTCGCCTTCAATCCAGCAATCCTGCACGAAATGGCAAGATCCAGAGCGCTGCTTTATGGCGGGGTTGAAATCAGTTGGGTTTGCGAGCGGGGTGTTGCGGACGGCAAAACGCCTCTCGCAGAAAAATTCCATTACCCGAACAGAATGTCGGGTGCTGACTAGATTGCCGGATGCTCCGTTACTTTAACTTAGAATGCCCACATGTTATGAAAACAATATCGTCTTTTCTTTAATTAGACCCTATCTTAATAATTTGTTAACCTCTGCCTCGTATAACAGGCGGTAGCGCATTTTGGAGCACCTATGAAAAAGAAGGTCATGATTGTCGAAGATAACGAGCTTAACATGAAGCTCTTCGACGACCTTTTGGGTGCGCATGGTTATGACACGATCAAGACGCGCGACGGCACCAAGGTGATGGATCTGGCGCGCACGCACCGCCCTGATTTGATCGTGATGGATATCCAGCTTCCCGAGGTTTCCGGCCTTGATGTGACGAAATGGCTGAAAAGCGACGACGACCTGAAATCGATCCCCGTCATCGCCGTCACGGCCTTCGCCATGAAAGGCGACGAGGAAAAGATACGGCAGGGCGGCTGCGAGGATTATGTGTCGAAACCTATTTCGATCATCGACTTCATGAAAGTCGTGCAGAAATACCTCGAAAAATAACCGGAATCCGGTTTCCCCCAAGTATTTGTGACATAAGGCTTTTATAACCTTAAAGCTTCGTTTAACATTTGCCTGTAGGGTTAATGTAGGCAGCCTTATCAAAGCCATTCGAGAATAAAAACAGAACATGACCGCACGCGTACTCGTCGTCGATGACATCCTTCCCAACGTCAAGCTGCTTGAAGCCAAGCTGAGCGGCGAATATTTCGATGTGCTGACGGCAACGTCCGGCGCGGAAGGCATTCAAAAAGCCGAAACGATGAGCCCCGATATCATCCTGCTCGATGTGATGATGCCGGGCATGGACGGTTTTGAAACCTGCCAGCGATTGAAGGCGAACCCCGCGACCGCACATATTCCCGTCGTGATGGTGACCGCATTGACCGATGCGACCGACCGCGTGCGCGGGCTTGAATCCGGCGCCGATGATTTCCTGTCGAAACCCGTCAACGACGTTGCGCTGATGGCGCGCGTGCGCTCGCTCGTCCGCCTGAAAATGACGGTCGATGAATGGCGCATCCGCGAAAACACCGCGAACCAGTTCGGCTTCGTCGGCAACAAGGGCACGTTCCTGGCCGAACCGTCCGAAAAAGCGCGCGTGATGGTGATCGAGGATAAATCGTTCGAGAGCGACAAATTCGTCGAAACGCTGAAACGCGATGAAGACAGCGTGATGGCGGTGCGTACCGGCGATCAGGCGATCGCCCTTGCGCAGCAAAATGATTTCGACATTATCACCGTATCGCTCAACCTTGCGGGCGAAGACGGCTTGCGCCTTTGTTCCCACCTGCGCTCCAACGAACGCACGCGCGCCGTGCCGCTGTTGATGGTGGGCGAGGAGGGCGACATGAAACGCATCGCCCAAGGGCTCGAGATTGGCGCGCATGACTATATCCTGCGCCCTGTCGACCGCAACGAATTGCTCGCCCGCGTGCGCACGCAGATCCGCCGCAAGCGCTATCAGGATCGCCTGCGTTCAAACTATGAAACATCCCTCTCGCTCGCGCTGACCGACAGCCTGACGGGCTTGTTCAACCGTCGTTACCTGATGGTGCATCTTGAAAAGCTCATCAAGAAAAACGCCGAGAGCCATAAATCGATGTGCGTGCTGATGCTCGACATCGACCATTTCAAGAAAATCAACGACACGCATGGCCACCAGGTCGGCGACGAAGTGCTGAAGGTCTTTGCCGACCGTATCGCGCAACGCCTGCGCAGCTTTGATTTGGTGGCGCGTCTGGGCGGCGAGGAATTCGTGGTTGTGCTGCCCGATATTTCGCTCGACATGGCGATGCAGGTGGCGGAACGCCTGCGCCTTGGCATCGCCCGTGAACCGTTCAAGACATCGAGCCCGCATGGCCCCGTGCCCGTTTCCGTTTCCATCGGCGCAACGCTGCTGGTGGGCGAAGACCTGAAAGTGGAAGCCGCATTGGCGCGCGCCGATGACGAGCTGTACCGCGCGAAAGAAGGCGGCCGCAACCGCATCTATTTCAGCGGCACCGGCCTGATCACGCCGGAAGCGGCCGGCGTCACGCCCGAAGGTGACGTCGACCCCGCGAAAAAGATCGTTTAATAACAGCGGCTTTAGGGCGTATTTATTGACATAATATATTATCGTATGCTATAGTGGCTTCAAGCTGGAGTGCCGCTTGCGGCTGCGCGGTTTTGGAATTGTTGTTTCCCGCCTGTCTTCTTTGCGCTCTGAATGCAAAACAATCGTGAATGGTTTAACGCAGTTCAGGATTGTAGAAAAATGACGATGAATTCCCCGATGACATCAGATGACCGCGAGCTGCTGCTCGATAAAATCACCGACCTGATGGCGATGCAGGTCGTGCATGGCGACACAATCGCGTATGTGGATAGCGATGGTAGTTTCGGCGTGAAGGCAGAGAAGGGCGAAAAAGGCCTGTATTCGATGTATCACCTGATCGACAGCCTGTCGCGCGCCAAACTGTTCGACAAGCCGCAACGCGACCGGAGCGATATTGATACTGCAGTATACGAACTCCGCCGCAACAACCCGTTCCAGGTGTTCGACGAAGTAAAGCTGTTCATCAACGCGCAAGACCAGTTTCAGGTGACGGTGCGCACCGAAAAGCCGCTGGAGGAGGTAGTTACCGCAATCGACGGCGGCATTTCCGCCGCGCGCAAGGAAGTGCGCCGCCGCGCCGCCGAAAAACAAAAATGGGAAGACGATAGGATTGCCGATATTGAACGCAACAAGATGCCGCCGGTATTCTCGCCCGCAACCGACAGCGTTTTCGCCAAAACCTATCTCGCCATGCGCGTGGCAGAGGAGATTCCGAGCAGTAACATCACAACTGTCTACCGTGAGCCCGATCAGGAAATTGCCCAATTCACGAAGGATTTTCGTCCGCGTCTGCGCGCCGAATATGACCTCGACCCGTCCGCGAATTTCGGCCCCGTGAACGAATTCAACAACGAAACGCTGCGCAAGATTTTCAACGGACAAATGGCGATTCATTTCAACATGACGGTGCGCAATGACGAGCGCATGGATGTCGAAGTGTCCGGTACGCCCGCACGCCTGACCGCCGATATCCTTGCCAACGATATTGCAGGCGCGCGCCGCGCCGCAGAAAAACTGCAGGGACAGCTGGGTGATGACGAATTGAAAAAAGTCTTCGCCGAAATCAACTGTCGCGACACCGGCAACCAGCTGGCCGCCGAAGTACAGGCGGGCACGAAAGCGCCTGTATCCGCACCGCGCACGGCGAAGTTCAGCAAGTAAGCATCCTTCCTCACAACGAAAAAGGGCGGATCGTATGATCCGCCCTTTTTAAATCGGTCGAGAACGAAAGTGATTACTTCACTTTGCCTTCTGTATACAGCTCGTGCTTTTTCTTGCGCGGGTTGTATTTCTTGCGCTTCAGCTTGTCGGTCGTGTTGCGCGAGTTTTTCTCGGTGTAATAGCAATGGTCGCGATCGGGGCTTTCCAGTTTGATCAGCGCGCGGGGGCCTTTTTTAGCCATGGTCGAATTCCTTTTGCATCATCCATCGGCGCTACTGTAGCGCCAGATTCTTATAGACGGGTGAAAATAGCCGTTTACGGGAAAGAGTCAAGATAAATAGGCCGCACCCCCGATACGTCTGGATTCGGTGCGGTGCTGCTGTGCCACATAAATATCTTTTGAGCATAATTAAATATCTGAAATGTATGAATATTTCCGGACGCATTTGACGTCTAATGTTAACCATGTAAGGATTTGCTTAACGAAACAGCATGAAGGGAATTTGATGACCGCGCGCAAGAAGACCGAGACCTCCGACAAGCCCAAACGCAGCATCAGTTCCGAATTCAATGAAATCGCCGAAAAGCCAACCTCCGCCGGGCATATCCTGCCCGCGAATGGCCGTCGCACGAAACTGAAGGGCAAACGCTTCGTCATCACCGCCGCGCAGAACAACACCGACGTCCATCCCGGTTTCCTGAAGGCGCTGGAGGCGTATTGCAAAGACAAGGACGCGGAGCTGCTGGTCAGCCGCTTCACCTACAACAAAAACGCATACGAGAAAGGCGAGCAGGGCGAAGTCTGGTACGACCCGAAACTGGTGAAGTACTTTATCGAAGGCTCGCTGGAGATCACACCCAAGATCGTGATCGGCGGCGAGCTTGATATCAGCCCCACCGCCGTCAACCCGCTGTCGGGCTTCGACAACTATTTCCAGGGCGCCTCCGGCATCGTGCCGCATCCGAAGGTCGCGCTGAAATCGCTGCCGGGTCTCGGCGAAGACAATGCACGTTTCCTCTACACCACCGGCGCGGTCACGCAACGCAACTATGTGCAGAAAAAAGCGGGGCAGAAGGCGGAATTCCACCATAACTTCGGCGCACTGCTGGTCGAGGTTGACGATAACGGCACCTTCTTCGTCCGCCAGCTGGCCGCCGACAATTCCGGCGCGTTTCAGGACCTGACCGACAAATACAAGCCCGACGGCAAGATCGAGCGCAACCAGCGCGTCGAGGCCATCAACCTTGGCGACATTCATGCCGAAAAACTCGACCTCGTCCAGCAGGACGTGGCCTTCGGCAAGGGCGGCATCATGGAAACGCTCAACCCCAAATACCTGCTGATCCACGACGTGATCGATTTCATGGCGCGCAACCACCACAACATGAAAGACCCCTTCTTCTGGGTTGACCAGCATGTAAAGGGCAACACGGTCGAAGGCGGCATGAAGCTGGTCGCCGCATGGCTCAAGGCGGCGGAACGCCCGGAAACCAAGAACCTGATCGTCGAGAGCAACCATGACGAAGCCTTCGTCCGCTGGCTGCGCGAGGCGGATGCAAGGTTTGACCCCGCCAACGCCCGCTTCTGGCATGAAGCATCTGCCGAGATGATCCGCCAGATCGAAAGCGGAAAACCCGACCCGAACATTTTCGAAACCTTTATCCGCAAGTTTGCCGACCTGAAAAAGACCGAATTCATGCGCGAGAGCCAGAGCATGGTAATCGCAAAAGACGATACCGGCCGTGGCATCGAGGTTGCGATGCATGGCCATACCGGCCCGAACGGCTCGCGCGGCTCGCCCGGCGGTTACCGTTCGATGGACACCAAGGCGAATACCGGCCACACCCATTCATCGGGCATTACCGACGGCGTCTATACCGCAGGCGTCATGGGCAAGCTGGATATGGGTTACAACAAAGGCCCAAGCTCGTGGAGCCACAGTCATATCGTGACTTACCCGAACGGCAAACGCGCCATCATCACCGTGAAGGACGGCAAATGGCACGCGGACGACAAGAAACACAAGCCCATGGAAATCAAGCCTCTGCCCGCAGCGAAGAAAGGCCCGAAAGCGGCACCCAGGGCTGCATAACAAGATTGAGCCCACCCTCTCCGTTTCTTTGTACGGCGGAGAGGGTCTGGATGAGCGGACGGTGGTGCAGAAGCGATGTTCGTATTCCGCTGCCGCCCGCTTCTCCTGACCCTCTCAGGGGAAAGGGGATGCTTCCTCCGCGCAACCCACACCGGAAGAAGCGACCTGTTTTACATCCTCCCGTTTTTTGGTGTACGATAATCAAAAAACGGGACGGGTGATTTCATGAAAACAAAACTTCTTACTATTCTCGCGGCCTGCCTTGCGCTGGGGGCCTGCACAATGTCGCAGCGGCACTTGTCGTCGGATTACAAGGGCTATGGTTTCAACACGTTTGAAACACCGCGCGGCACGTACAAGGTGGTCGACAACCCCGAAACCGGAAAACTGTTCGTGCTGCCCACGACCGGCTATGTGCTGTCAAAAGGCACGCCGCCCGAAGCCGAAGCCCGCGCCGCCGCGATGTTCTGGCTCGACAAAACCCGCCGCACCTGTACGATCACCGAAGGCGTGCTGTATCAGGCGCCGCATTACGAGTTTTCTTATCATTGCCGGAAGTGACGCGGGGTCGTTTTTTAACCGCCCGCGTCATCCCCGCTTGCGCGGGGATCCAGCGCAGGCACAAGCCTGCCTTCATGAGTCATGAGACGCGCCGACGCGCTTCTGGATGCCCGCGCAAGGCGGGCATGACGAGGTACTAAACCCTGAAGAACACGTTGACCATCCGCGTCACCGGATTGTGGAACTGCAGCGGGGATTCCGTCAGCGTCAGGCAGACGCAGCCGTCGTCGCCGGCCACCGGCTGATGGGCAAACCTAGGGTCGGTCAGGATCACGATATCGCCTTTTTTCCACTCGCCGAATTCGTCCGCGTAGCCGCCATGCAGGATCAGCGTGATTTCGGTGCCGGTATGCGAATGTTTGGGCGTCGCAAATTTCGGCGCCATCTTCATCAGCTTCAGGAATTTTTGCGTCGGCGTGGGTTCCTTCACGCGCAGGTCGATGCGCATGATGCCGTGCGTTGCGCGCGACCATTGCTTTTGCTTCTGCGCGCAGACCGCCGAAATCATGCTGTGCACGATATCGGGAATGTAAAGGTCGGGCGAGGGCGGGCAGGGCTTGGTTTTATCGGCGCAGGGGTCAGCAGCCGGTTGCGGGTTCTGGATGCGCGCCATGACTTGCTCAAGGCAGCTTTGCGTCAGTTGCGCCTGTTCCTCGCAGATCAACTGCGCGCCCAATGCCTCGTATTGCGCGATGCGCTTGCGGATGGTGTCGTTCAGCGCCATCGCCGCGTTCACCAGCAGGCTTTCATGGGGGCCCAGCTTGCCAGCCGCATGGCGCATCAGCAGCATGTCGAGCGATTGCAGCGGGTCTTTGTACATCGTGATCATTGCGCACCCCCCATCTGGATCATGCCGCGCAATTTATCCATCGCGAGTCGCAGGCGGGATTTGACGGTGCCGAGCGGCAGTTTCGTCTTGCTGGAAATATCGCTGTGCGACATGTCGTCGAAGAACGCCATGCGCAGCAATTCCGCCTGTTCGGGCGGCAGCGTCTCCATCGCTTCGGTCAGGCGCTCGATATCTTGCGCATCCGCATATTCCGGCGCGGTTTCGGCAACTGCGTTTTCCAGCGCGAGGCTGTCGGAATTGATGTCGAGGTTCTTGTCGCGGCGCAGCGCGTCGATGCGCTTGTTCCGCGCGATCGTGAAAATCCATGTCGAGGCGGCGGCTTTTTTCGGGTTGTACTGCGCGCCCTTTTCCCAGACGGTGACGAAGGTGTTCTGCACCACTTCTTCGGCGGCGGAATCCGACAGGCCGTTTTTCAGCAGCCATGATTTTACGCGCGGGGCGTAATAATTGAAAATCTCGACAAAGGCCTGCTGGTCGCGGGTGGCCGCGACCTTTGCCAGAAGCTCGTTAAAGCCGGCATGGTTTTGCGCGCCTGAAGACGGCGTATTTTTCGCTTCTTTCAAGGACATAGCCTTTTCTAAGCGAAGCCAGGGGGCAATGGCAAGGAAATCCACGGCTTCAAAGATGTTATACGCACAGGCAAGCATTGCTGTTCCAATCGTTAAGCCTTATACGGTTTTTGCTTGGCATTGGATCATCTAGCAGCTAACGTCCTAGAAAGTAAGTATATTTCCGGAGGATGACCATGAAAAAAGCACTCTTGATGACGGCCGCCGCTGCCCTGGCGCTCACCGCAGGTGCCGCCTTTGCGCAAGGCACCGCGGATGCCAAGCCGCTCGGCAAATTCGGTGTCTGGGAAGCCGCATGGTTCATGGATAACGGCAACAAGGTCTGCTACATGGCCGCCAAGCCGCAATCGACCTCCAGCGACAAGCCCGTGAAGGGCCGCGACGACAGCTTCCTGTTCATCACCCACTGGCCGGCTGAAAACGAGAAAAACGCCGTCACCATTCAGGCGGGCTTCACGCTGAAACCCGGCAGCAAGGCCGTGGTCGCCGTAGATGGCAAGGTATTCAACATGGCAACCGGCGGCAAGGACAAGGCAACGGCTGAATCCGATGCGCAGATGGCATGGATGGACGATCAGGGCAAGGAAGACGAACTCGCCGTCGCCATTTCAAAAGGCACGCAGCTGACCGTGCGCAACCAATCAAAACGCGGCAACACCATCACCGACACCTACAGCCTGCAGGGCTCGGGCGAGGCGTTCAAGGCGATCAATAAAGAATGCGGGATGTGATTTTCCGCTGACGCGGAAACATAAAAAAACCCGGCTGTTTCCAGCCGGGTTTTTTGTATCAGATCCGATAAGTCTTAGTTGACCATCGTCCAGGTGCCGTCGCCGTTTTGGCAAGCGGTGCCGACAGCGGTTTCAGCCTGGCCGCCGACGAAGATGCTCTGCTTGTATTCGCGGCAGGTGCCGTTGGTGGTCGTGCTGCGGCCTTCGCGGACCGGCGTAACGGTGCCGTGGTTGCCGCTTTCGGGGTTGTTCCATTTAACGGTCTGGCCGATGGGGGCGGAGTAAGCGCGATCCCAAGCCTGTGCTGCCGCTGCGCGGTCGGCGTTATCGAGCGATTTGCCGATCGAGGAGCCAGCGAGGCCGCCGAGCACGGCGCCAACGCCGGTTGCCCATTTCGCGCCATTGCCTTTACCCATTTTGGAGCCGACAACACCGCCGAGAACCGCGCCGCCGAGTGCGCCGACCGTCTGCTTGTTGCCCATGCCCCATGCGTTTTGCTCGCCCTGGGGAGCGCATGCGCCGAGGGAGAGTGTCGCCACAAGGGCCAGGATCGCGAGTTTGGTTTTCATTTCAGTGTACGCCTTTCATAAGATGGAAACGTCGGGAGACTACCCCAAGGGAATTGCTATGCGGGCTCAACCGCTTTATATAACCTTCTAGCACAGAGTTAGTTCACCGCAATATAAGATATCTTTATCTTGCGTTACCCCTGACACGGATGAAAAATGGAAATCCTGCGCGAAGCCGATCCGGTTGAATTATTTCGGGAATGGTTCACGGAAGCGTCCCAGTCGGAGGTCAATGACCCCGAAGCGGTTGCTGTTGCCACGGTTTCCGCGGATGGGCAGCCGTCGGTGCGCATGGTTTTGATGAAGGGCGTCGATGACGAGGGTTTCCGCTTCTACACGAATCTGGAAAGCCGCAAGGGTCGCGAACTTTCACATAATCCGAAGGCAGCCATGTGCTTCCACTGGAAGTCGCTCCGCCGCCAGGTACGGGTAGAAGGGGTCGTGACCGAGGCCCCCGGCTGGACGGTCGATAACTATTTCAAGACGCGCCACCCCCTTAGCCGTCTTGGCGCATGGGCCAGCCGACAGTCGCAGCCGTTATCCGGGCGGGAAGAGCTGGAGGCGCGGGTCAAGGAATTCGCCCAGAAATTCAAGGGTCAGGACATCCCCCGCCCGCCGCATTGGGGCGGATATATATTGAAGCCCCAGAAAATCGAATTCTGGCAGGAAGGCGAGGGCCGTCTGCACGACCGCTTCGTGTTTGCCCGCAACGGCGATGCGTGGGAATTGACGCGGCTGAACCCCTAGGCGGGCTTGAGTTTTTGCCTGGGTTTTATACATTAAGCGCGGCCGTGCCTTTTGAAGGGCGGCTGTTAAACAAGGAGCATACACATGTCCGAACAACGCGAATTTCAGGCTGAAACCAGCCGCCTGCTCGATATCGTCGCCAATGCGCTGTATACGCAGCGAGAGATTTTCCTGCGGGAACTGATTTCCAACGCCTCCGATGCCTGCGACCGCCTGCGCTATGACGCGATTGCGAAACCCGACCTGCTGAAGGGCGACGCCGATTTCGGCATCAACGTATCCTTCGACGCTGATGCGCGCACCGTGACCGTATCCGATAACGGCATCGGCATGACGAAGGAAGACCTGATCCGCAACCTTGGCACCATCGCGCATTCCGGCACGCGCGAACTCGTCAAGAACCTCGACGGCGACGAAAAAAACAACATGAGCCTGATCGGCCAGTTCGGCGTCGGCTTTTATTCCGTCTTCATGGTATCCGATAAAGTCACCGTGCTGAGCCGCCGCGCGGGCGAAGAACTCGCGCATGTCTGGACCTCGGATGGTCGCGGCAGCTACACGATTGACGAAGCGCTGAAAGACACGCGCGGCACTGAAATCGTGATGCATATTAAAGACGAAGCATCCGAATTCCTGCTGGAAGAACGCCTGAAGGCCGTCATCAAGCGTTATTCCGACCATATCAACTTCCCCATCTATATGGGCCTTGGCGACAAAGCGTTGCAGGTGAATTCCGGTGCGGCGCTGTGGATGCGCTCCAAATCCGACATCACGCCGGAACAGTACAAGGAATTCTACCGCAGCGTTTCCGACACCGTGCAGATTGACGAACCGTGGATGACGCTGCACTGGCGCGCCGAAGGCACGCATGAATACAACAACCTGCTGTTCATCCCCGCGATGAAGCCGTTTGATTTGTACGACCCGAAACGTCATCACGGCGTGAAGCTGTATGTGCGCCGCGTCTTCATTACGGATGGTGTCGAGGCGTTGATCCCGCCCTTCCTGCGTTTCGTCAAGGGCGTGGTGGATAGCGAAGATTTGCCGCTGAACATCAGCCGCGAATTGCTGCAGGCGAACCCCGTGGTCGCGAAAATGAGCAGCGCCATCACCCGCAAAATCCTGTCCGAACTGGAAGAGCGCGCGAAAGCGGATATTAAAGACTACGAAAATTTCTGGAGCCTGTTCGGGCCGGTGATCAAGGAAGGCCTCTACGACGCACATGCCCACCGCGACCAGTTGTGCCGCGTGGCGCGTTTCTATTCGTCGAAACAGCCGGGGCTTGTCTCGCTTGATGAATATATCGAACGCATGCTGGAGGGGCAGGACCAGATTTATTACATCTCCAGCCCTACGCTCGATTCCGCGCGCAATTCACCGCAGCTGGAGGCCTTCCGCAAAAAAGGCGTCGAAGTGCTGCTGATGACCGACACCATCGATGAATTCTGGCTGCCGATACAGGCGGAATACAAGCAGAAGAAATTCAAGTCCGTCACGCGCGGCGCATCCGACCTGTCGAAAATCAAGACTGACAAGAAAGACGACGACAAGCCGAAGGATGAAAACGCCAAAACCGAAACCGCCGCGCTGCTGACAAGGCTCAAGGAACTGCTGGTCGGCGAAGTGAACGATGTGACGGTGTCCGACCGCCTGGTCGACAGCCCCGTCTGCCTCGTCGCGCCGGAAAACTCGATTGATATGCACATGAACCGCGTGCTGAAAAAATCGCAGGCCTATGAAGACAAGATGCGTCCGATCCTCGAGATCAATGACGGCCATCCGGTCATCACGAAACTGAAGGCGTTCGTGGCCAATGACACGCATCCCGATCTGGTGCGCGAAACCGCGTTCCTGCTGCTCGATCAGGCGCGCATCGTCGAGGGCGAACCGCTGAAAAACCCGACCGATTTCGTGAAGCGTTTGAACAAGGCGATCGAGAAGGGGTTGATTTAACCCTTCACGCCTCAATAAAAAAAGCCGCCCGTTTCGGGGCGGCTTTTTTTTTGTCATCAAACCAAAATCAATTCGGCTTCGGCGCGTTTGGTGCCTTGACCGGCGGCTGTTTCAGTTCGGGATTTTTGTCGAGGCGGACGGTGTGGCCGATCCCGTTGGTCGTCCAGTTGGAAATTTCCACCACCACGCCCATTTCCGGCGTCATCGTCATGCTGACGGTGGAATAGGCGTAAAGGTTCGCGGCAGCTGGCGCCACGGGCAGGGCTGTCGCCAATTTTTCCAGCAGCGCGCCGTTGAACCGCGCGCCGTCTCCGTCCTTGCGCGTCAGCGTCACAATCGCGGGCGCTTCGTCCCTGGCGGGGTAATAAACGCCTTCGACCTGATTGTCACGGTCGTCGAGTTTCTGTGCGTTCAGGCGGGCATCGAAACCGATGGCGACTTTTTTTTCTAACAGCACATCCAGATAGGCCGTGCGCGTTTGCATCAGCGTTTCGCGCAGCGCCTTTTCATCCGATGGCAGGATTTCCGCCGATTGCGCGATGATGGCCTGCGCCACACCCGCCTTGCGGTCGTAATCCGCCGCGCTTTCCTGATGGATCGCGTGGATAAAGGCGTTGCGGAGCGTCCGGGAAATTTTCTGGCCAAGCGACATGGTCAAATTCCTTTTTTAAAAAATCAATTGGGTTTCGGTGCAGCCGGCTTTGCGGGGGGCTGCGCGACGAGAGCCGTCTTGCTGGCGGTTTCACGCAATTGCGCCTTGGTTTCCCATTCGGTCGTGGTGATGATGGCGACCATGCCCATACCGCCCGCCGCATCGATCGTGGTGAGGCGCGATGCGTACAGCGTTTCCTTCGGCTCGCCCGCTTTCAGGATTTGCGACAGCTTTTCGACGAAATTAGCGGCCTGCGTTGCGCCGCTGGGGGTGACAATGCTGGACTTCACATCAAGGCCGTTGTCCCAGAGCGCCAGGATCGCGGGTTTGCCTTCCGCTGCGGGGTAATAGGCACCTTCCAGCAGGCGGTCATTGGCGGCTTCGCGCTGTTGCGCGCCGAAGCGGGTATCGAGCCCGATAGCGACATTTTTTTCCAGCAGCACATCGAGATTTTTCGTGCGCGTTTCGGTCAGCACCTTGCGCAGGCGGGTTTCGTAACCCTTTGCCGAGGTATCAAGGTAGGGCGCGGATTTTTCGATGATCGCATCGATCACGGCGGATTTACGCAGGCGGTCGTCGCTGCTTTCCTGATAGACGGCGTAGCTGAAGGCGTCGCGAAGCTTCGAAGAAATTTTGCTGCCGATGGACATATGGTTCATCCTTTCGTTATTCGTTCTTGTCTGGTTTTTTTGAAATGAAAGGGAGCATACGAAAAATTAACAGTTATGTCAATTATTTTGCGAATGGTTTGCATCCCGCGAGTTGCGCCGCCCCGCCGAAGGGTATGGCATCAGGTGGCGCATGTGGCTATTAATGTTAATTAATATTAAGGCGTGACTTGCGGCGGTTTCGGCTTCGCGACGCCCAGCGGATGCGGCTTCACGGCGGGATGGGTGTTCAGCAGGGCAAGGATCTCCGCATGGCGTGCATCGTTCAATTCGACGCCCACGATGCCAAGATTGCCAAAGGTCTCCTTGATGCGCGCCTCGCCGCGATAGGGCGAGTTGTCGATGATCTTTTGCAGTTCCGCCGCCACGATGTCGGTATTGCGGCTGGTGTTTTTAATCACCACGCGCCGCCATTGATCCATCAGCGACAGGCATTTTTCCGGCGGTTTGCCCGTGCAATCTGGGCGCGGCGCGGGCAGGGCGGGGGTTTTCAGTTTCAGGAGGTAGGTTTGTCTGTTCATGGCAGCACCTTAAAACGGCGGCTGGCGCGGCGTGATCGCGGGGCCGGGGCGTGCAATCGCGGGCTGCTGGCGGAATTCGATTTTGTTGTCGGTGCGGTCGATGAATTTCAGCAGGAAAGGCTCGCGCTGGATGCTTGCGACCGTGTTGGGTGCGCTGAGCGACAAAATCGGGCGGCTGGCGGCTTCAAATTCCACCACCGTCTTGCGCGGTTCGGTTTGCACGCCGATCACGCGGATGGTGACGGCTTCATGCGTCTGGCCGGTGAAGATGGCGACCGCGATTTTATCCTTGGGCAGCTTGGGCGCTTTGGGGATCGGGTACATGTTGCTGTGCGCGGCGTCCCACAGCTGCTTCCATTCCTTCTGGTCGCGGCCGACAAACTGCCCCGCAGATTCAACGCCGCTATGTTCGCCGCGCCATTCCGTCGGGAATGCGCTGCGCAGTTTGTGAATCACGCGGCGGGAGGGCGGGCTTTTGGACATCATGTTCCTTGAGCTGGGATAATGTACCATAAAACGGAAACGGGATGGGGGCAAGGGGTGGGGTAAGGGGTTGAAATCGCTCCCCTCGTCATCCCCGCTTTCGCTGGGTTGACGGCAGGGGCGGTGGTTATTTGGTTGCCGACAAAACCTTGAAACCCCTCGCGCGCACGACGTTCGTGACGGACTTGAACTGCGATTTCAGGATTTCTTCATAGGGCAGGTGGGTATTGGCGACCATCCACAGCTGCCCGCCGGTTTTCAGGCTCGATGCCGCGCAGGTGATAAACCCGCGCCCGATTTCGGGGTTGGCATCTGCAAGATCGTGGAAAGGCGGGTTCATGATGACGGCATCATACTTGCCCGCGATTTTTTCGGTCAGGATATCGTGCCAGAAATACTGGATGTTCTTTTCGCCGAGGTTGCGCTTGGCCAGCAAGATGGCGTTGTAATCCGCCTCGTACAAATCGACGCGCTGCGCGGTTTTCGCCGCGTGCTGCGCAAGGTAGCCCCAGCCGCCGCCGAAATCCGCCACATGGCCGGAAAGGTCGGGCAAATGTTCCAGCAGCAATGCCGATCCCGCATCGACGCGCCCGTGGCTGAACGTGCCGGGCAGCGACAGCAAATCCGCGCCCGCGACCAGCTGCGCGCGCGCGCGCTCGCGCCATTTCTGCACGATATCGGGCAGGGTGGCGGGGCGTTTGGCGACCGCGATGCGGCAATGGTTCTTGCTCTCGGCAAAAACGACGTCGAAATTTTCATCCAGCAGCTTGGCGTAGCGTTTTCCGCCAAGGTCATTCGGCGCGATGATCAGCAATGTGCCATCGACCGGCATTTTTTCCAGCGCCTGCGCCATCAGCCCGCAGGCCCATTCCGCCTGACGCGGCAAATTCAGCGCGACGGTCGAACCGGTATGCACGGGCCATTCGGGCGATACCGCCACCTTCATGTTCTGCAGCGCCAGAAATGTGGGGCGGAACGGGTGCAGCGCGTTCAGCTTGGCGATATTGCGCAAGGACGCTTCCGCCTCCGGCAACACCCATGTCACATCATTGCCGATATAGGCAGAGGCACGGTCGATCAGGGTCTGGGTCACACTTGTCATGGGCACACTATAAACTATTTTTTTGAATAAAAAAGGGCGGCTCCCCGTAAGAAGCCGCCCCTTATATAGAGGAACAAGGCGCCAAGAAACCCCTAACCGGCGCCGCTGTTCGAAACCGTCGCCCCGAACATGTCCTCTTCGTACATATCAATATCGTCCTGCGTGAAACCGAAATGCGTGCCGATTTCGTGCAGGATGACGCGGTTGATAAGGCGCGTCAGGTCCTCGTTGCCGTCGGCCCACATATCGAGGATGGGGCGGCGGTAGAGGTAAATCGTGTCTTCCTTGCGTCCGCCCTTGGTGTTGCCGCGCTGTGCGGGGCTGCAGGACTGGTAGCAGCCGAGCAGGTCGAAGGGCGTTTCAAGTTCCAGTTCCTGCTCTATGAACGCGTCGGGGAAATCCTCCACGACCGCCTTCAGCCGCTTGCCGCCGGTGTGCTTGCGCAACCCGTCGGGCAATCCGTCGATGATGATTTCAGCGATCTGCTGAATATCATCCGTCGAAGGCGGGACGGTGAATCCCACGAAGATTGATTTTGTTTCCAACTGTCCGACCCCCGGATAGACGTAAACGCGATGCTTGAGCTAAACTAACCTCAACATACCGAATCGGGGAGAATCTGTCCATGGCCAATTTGAACAAGAGTCAAGATATCGAATCGTTCCTGAAAAAAAATGCCGGATGGGCGCGCGCAAAGGGCAAACGCGGCGCGCTTGTTAAATCTTACCAGTTTAAAGATTTCAGCGCGGCCTTCGCCTTCATGACGCGCAGCGCGTTGAAGGCCGAACAGATGAACCATCATCCCGAATGGTTCAACGTCTACAACCGCGTCGATGTGACGTTATCCACACATGATGCGGGCGGCATCACCGATCTCGATTTCAAGCTGGCGCAGGCGATGGATAAATTTGCGAAAGCCATAAAGTAGCCACGCCGCGACATAATCGCGTAATTTCCCGCATAAAAAACGAAACAATTGAAGCCGTTACCCCCTGTGCTGACGGCCTGTGGATATGTATGCTATAATGCTTTTTGTACTCTAGCTTCTTCAGGATGCGATGAACGAGCCGTCAGACATATCGGTCAAGATTTTACCCGACCTTGCCATGACCCCCGCGCCGCTTGCGCCGGCCGAAGCACCCGCGCACCCGCTCGCCGCCAAATTCCTCAACCGTGAAATTTCCTGGCTGCGTTTCAACCACCGCGTGCTGTCGGAGGCGAAGAACCTCGCGAACCCGCTGCTGGAGCGCACCAAGTTTCTCTCCATCTCCGCCTCCAACCTCGAAGAATTTTTCATGGTGCGGATCGCGGGGCTGAACGACCAAATCGCGCGCGGCATCGACAGCCTGTCCGAAGACGGCATGACCGCGCAGCAGCAGATCACGCCCATCTTGAAACTTGTGCGCAAGATGATGGAGGACCAGCAGGAAACTTGGATCGACCTGCTGCACGGTCTGGAAAAAGAAAACATCAAGATCATCGCGGCCGAAGAATTGACGGCGATGGAGCAGAAATGGGTGGAAAGCTATTTCCTCGCCAATATTTTCCCCACGCTGACGCCCATCGCCATCGACCCCGCGCATCCGTTCCCGTTTTTGCCGAACCGTTCGCTGACCGCGATTTATACGCTGGAGGATAACGCGACGAAATCGCGCATGACCGCGCTGATCCTGCTGCCCGCGAAAGTGCCGCGTTTTATCCGCCTGTCCGGCAATACCGCGCGCGTGATCGCGCTGGAGGATGTGCTCGACCGTTTCCTGCCCAGTTTCTTCCCCGGATATCACGCGGTCGAAAGCGGTTTCTTTCAGGTGTTGCGTGATTCAGAACTCGCGATTGCCGATGAAGCCGAAGATCTGGTGCAGCACTACGAAAAGGCGCTGAAATCGCGCAAGCGCGGATCGGTCATCGGCCTGATCCTCAATAAATCCATGCCGTCGGAGCTGCGCAAATTCATCATCACCAGTTTGCGCATCGCCAACCGCAACGTGTTCCAGATCACGGGCATGGTGGGGTTGACCGACCTGAACGAGCTTTATCAAATCGACCGCCATGATTTGAAATTCAAGCCCTATGTGCCGCGCCATCCCGAACGCGTCAGCGACCATAACGGCGATGTGTTCGCCGCGATACAGGCCAAGGACATGATCGTCCACCACCCGTATGAATCATTCGACGTCGTGATGCAATTCATCCGTCAGGCCGCCGCCGATGAAAACGTGATCTCGATCAAGCAGACGCTATACCGCACCAGCGCGAATTCGCCGGTCGTGAAGGCCTTGATCGAGGCCGCCGACAGCGGCAAATCCGTTACCGCCGTGGTCGAGCTGCGGGCGCGTTTCGACGAGGAAGCGAACATCAAGCTGGCGCGCGATCTGGAACGCTCCGGCGTGCAGGTGATTTACGGCATCATCAACCTGAAAACCCATGCCAAAATCTGCCTTGTCACGCGCCGCGAACAGGGCGGACTGCGTTCCTACGCGCATTTCGGCACGGGCAACTACAACCCCGTGACGTCTAAATTCTACACCGACCTGTCGCTGCTCACCTGCGATCCCGATTTGTGCCAGGATGCGGCGAAACTGTTCAATTACCTGACCGGCTACGCCAAGCCCGACCAGTTCAAGAATATCGTGATGGCGCCGATCGACATGCGCCACCGTTTGCTCGACCTGATCGATGCCGAAGTGAAAAACGCCGAAGCCGGCAAGCCCGCCGCGATCTGGGCGAAGATGAATTCGCTGGTCGATGCCGAAATTTCCGATGCGCTGTATAATGCGTCGCAAAAGGGCGTGAAGATTGATTTGGTCGTGCGCGGCATCTGCTGCCTGAAACCGGGCGTGGAGGGCATGTCGCAAAATATCCGCGTGAAATCCATCGTCGGCAGGTACCTCGAACACGCGCGCATTTTCTGCTTCGCGAACGGCGTGACGATGCCCGAAGAAGGCGCACGCGTTTTCATCGCCTCCGCCGACTGGATGGCGCGCAACCTCGATACCCGCATCGAAGTGATGGTGGAATTGAAAAACCCCACCGTGCAGGAACAGGTATTGGCGCAGATCATGACCGCCAATTTGCTGGATGACACGCAAAGCTGGGAATTGCTGTTCGACGGCAGCTATCGCCGCGTGAAGCCCACCGGCAAGCTGATGGGCGCGCAGGACTATTTCATGAAATACCCCAGCTATTCCGGCCGCGGCACGGCAGAACACAACCCGCGCGTGGCGCAGGCCAAGAAAACCAAAAAATACAACGCCGCCACCGACCGCAAGCCCCGCCGCAGCAAAGACCCGCAGGCGCAGTTGGACAGGGACAAAGAGAAGAAGGGCTGATTTCGCCATCTGCGCGTCTTTCCCGCGCGGGGATGACGGGAGTGCGGGTGGGGGCTTTTTCTGCTCTCAAATCTGTTGTACGCTTCCCCCATGTCAACCAGACCCGACCCATTCCACGGCCTTCCGCCTGTGCCCGTTGCTGCGGATGATTTTTCGCGGCTCGACAGCGGCGTGCAGGTCACGTCGCATCAGGGCCGCCGCCCGTATCAGGAAGACCGCTATCTGGTGCAATCCGGCCTCGATATCCAAGATGCGCGCAAATTCCTCGCCGGAGCCTTTCATGCTGCGGCGGCGGACACGAACAAATACCGTTCCGGTTCGACCGGCACCGGCGTCGTCATTTCGCCCGACATGAAACTGAACGCCGCGTTTCTGGGCGACAGCCCCGTCATTATCTTCACGCATGATAAATCGACCGGTGATATCACCGACCGCAAAATCACCCGCGACCACCATGCCGCGCTGGCTTCGGAAAAAGAAAAGGTGAAAGCCGCAGGCGGCCGCGTGCACGAAAACGGCCGGGTGCAGGGATCGCTGATGCTGTCCCGCGCCTTTGGCGATGCGGGCATCGCGGGCGTGTTGCGCGCGCCCGAATTCGCCAGCGTCGATTTGAAAAAAGACATCGATGCGGGCCGCGACGTTTATGTGATGGTGTCATCCGATGGCTTGTTCGAAGGCACCCGTCACCGTGCCTATATCGCGCCGCTGAAACAGGCTATCACAGACGGCGCGACCGACCGCCTCGCCGACCTCTTCACCGCGCTTGCCTACAACAACGGCAGCCATGACAACCTGACCGCCGCCATCTACAAAATCCCCGCGCAACAAGACGGCGACATCTTCATCGCCATCGCCGACGGCCATGGCGGCGGCGCAGCCTCCAAAAAAGTTGTGGAAACCTTCGGGGCACAGGCAAGCAAGCATATTAAGCCCTAGCCCTGAAACTTCCGGCCTTGACCGGCGTCCCCTTGTTGCGGCCAGTCCTGCGGTAATATGGGCGTGTATTGGCGAAATACGCCAGCCATGCAGGTTGTGGCGTCCGCCGCGACGTTCATTATCCGATGCGCGTTAGCGACATGGCATTAGATGCATGTTACCTCATGATTGCGGTTGGCTGAATTGGTCGTAAGACCGCAGCGCATCCGCCGCATACATCAGCGATGGCCCACCGCCCATGTATATCGCCATGCCCAGCGCCTCCGCCACTTCCTCGCGGCTGGCGCCCAGGCGCACCAGCGCCTTTGTGTGATAGCCAAGGCAGCCGTCGCAATGTGCGGCAACGCCCAGCGCCAGCGCGATCAGCTCCTTGGTTTTTTCATCAATCGCCTTGGTCTGCAACGCGGCCTTGGCCATGCTGCTGAAGCCCGCCATGGTGTCGGGGATCAGCTTGTGCAGTTCCTTGCTATAGGCGCCGATATCGCCGATGATCGATTTGTATTCTTTTGTCATGGTCTTTCTCCTTGATTGTTATTGGCAGTAAATTCCATACAGAGTCTCGACGACTTTTTTCACGTTCTTGTCGTTGATAGAATAAAAAATCACCTGCGCCTCGCGGCGCGTCCTGACATATCCTGTCTCGCGCAGGATGCCCAGATATTGCGACACCTGTGATTGGCTGAACTGCGGCGCCTCCGCCTCCACAATCGCGCCGGCCGTCATTTCGCCGTTGTGGATCAACGTGCAGAGAATCGACAGGCGCAGGGGATGGCTCAGCACTTTCATCAGCCCGGTTGCGTTTTCCAGCCGCTCGTATTTGATTTTTGCCTGTTTATCGGAGGGCTTGCCCATATGTGAATTCCGGGGTTGACTTATATATTAAAACATCTTAAATTAAGTATATCTAATATAAATACGGGATGCAACCCGAAAATCAGGAGAATTTGAAATGACAGCGCCACATACAACCGCCCCCTCGGCAGTCCCCTTCGGCCCGTCCTGTGTCGTGCTGGATGTGCGTACCGGCCTGGAGCACAAGGCCGATGCGCTGGCGCAGCCGCATCTGCATGTGCCGCTGCACGAATTCGATGCCGCGGGATTTTTGAAAGAAAATGCAATCGATCCGGCGCAGGCCGTTTATGTGCTGTGCCGCGGCGGCAAGCGCGCCGCCATTGCTGCAGCGTCGCTGACCGCCGCAGGCCATGCGAACACGCATGTGATTGAAGGCGGCATGATTGCCTGTGAAGCAGCCGGTATCGCCATTAAAAAACGCGCCTGCATCACGCTGGAGCGGCAGGTGCGTATCGTTGCGGGGCTGCTGGTGATCGCCGGCGTCGCGCTCGGTGCCTATGTATCGCCCTATGGGTATGGATTGTCGGCGCTGGTGGGCGCGGGTCTGGTCTTTGCGGGCGTGACTGATATCTGCGGCATGGCATTGCTGCTGGCACGCGCGCCATGGAACCGCGACTGCAAGCCTGCCTGCGCGGCAACGCCGTCAACATAAACCAAGAGGAGCAATAACATGGCATCTTGCAGCCTGATCAAGGTTCAAGCCGTTCGCGGCATCATCGGCATCGCCGCGCTGACGGGGGCATATTTCGTGTATCCGTATTTTGCGCCTGCCTCTTACCTGCTGCTGGGGTTATCCCTTTATGCAATGAAGGGCTGCCCCGTCTGCTGGATTTTCGAAACCTGCGACGCCGTCGGAAAATCCCGCAAACCCGAAGCTTCCGGGGCGAAAAAGATCGAATAACCCAGGTCTGTATTGTTGACGCGCGCGATTACTTCGGCGCCAACCGCACCGCGCCATCCAGCCGGATGGTTTCGCCGTTGATCATCGCGTTTTCGACGACGTGCAGGGCGAGGCGCGAGAATTCTTCGGGCTTGCCGAGGCGTTTGGGGAACAGGGTCGTGGCGACGAGGCTGTCTTGCACTTCTTGCGGCATCTGCATCAGCATCGGCGTGCCGATCAGGCCCGGGGCGATGGTGACGACGCGCACACCGAACCTTGCCAGTTCGCGCGCGGCGGGCAGGGTCATGCCGACGACGCCGCCCTTGGACGCGGAATAGGCGGCCTGACCGATCTGGCCTTCGAATGCGGCGACGGATGCGGTGTTGATAATCACGCCGCGCTCGCCCGTGTCGTTCAGCACGTCGAGGGTGGACATTTCATTTGCAGCAAGGCGCAGCATGTTGAATGTGCCGATCAGGTTCACCGTGATGACCTTGGTGAAGAAACCGATATCATGCGGGCCGTCCTTGCCGACCACGCGCGCGCCGGGGGCGATGCCCGCGCAGTTCATCAGGATCCGCACGGGGCCGTTGGCGGCCTTTGCGCCCTCCAGCGCGGCCTTCGCCGACACTTCGCTGGTGACGTCGCATTCAAATGCGACGCCGCCGATTTCGGCCGCGACCGCATCGGCGTTTGCCTTGTTGATGTCGAGCACGGCGACCTTCGCGCCTGCCTTTGCCAGATGGCGCGCGGTTTCTGCGCCCATGCCGGATCCGCCGCCGGTAACAACCGCGGCCATGCCTTTAATTTCCATCGAGAGGGTCCTTCCTGTTTTCATGACGTTTCATGCGGAGCATCAGCTTCGCAAAAACGGTCTGGATAAAAAGTTGTTTCTGGCCTTTGAAAATCGCCAGCGCGTCTTCGCGTTCGTTTAGGGGTTTCGCGTCGATCTTGGCCAAGTCCTGCTGCAGCACATGCGCCAGCTGTTGGGCCTCGGGTTCTTGCGATTTGCTGTACCATGCCAGCGCGCCATACGGATCTTGCGCAACGCCGATGCCGCCCAGCGTGATCATGCCCATCAAGGCCTGCGCGAATGAATCGCCCTTGTCCGCCGCGCGTTTCAGCCACAGCGCGCCGCGCATCGGGTCTTTCGGCACGCCGTCGCCGGTGAAATACAGGCGCGCCATCGTCAGCTGCGCCTTGGTGTCGCCGCCCTCCGCCGATTTGCGGAACCATGCGACGGCTGCGTCCTGGTCTTCGCTGATGCCGTCGCCGCGCGACAATTTGCGGGCCAGCGTGTATTGCGATCCCGCGTCGCCCAGCGCGGCGGATGCGCGCAGCTGGTCTGTCGCCGATGCCCAATGCGTATAATAAAACGCGGCCAGCATCATGGCGGTCGATATAAACAGCAGTGAATACATGAAACGAAGCATGCGTCTTTATATAAGCCCTTCAAAACATAAGCAAATCATAGCGCGTTGACATAACCAGCCATTCTGCTAACCTCATAAAATCCAACAAGAAAATATCTGGCACAAGGAAGCGCGCGATGGCGTCGACGCCTAAAAAACCGAAAATGGTCGAAGCATTCGACAAGGCTGTCGGCATGCGCACCGGCGAGCAGCAGTCGGGCTACGAGAAAGTCGACGAGATGCGCGTGCTGGAGCGTTATTTCCATCCCGTGCTGTGGGGCCGTTTCGAAGCGGCGGTAACGACGCAGGCCGTGACGGTGACGCTGTATGATTTCAAGTCATTTACCGCGCATGTCACGACAATGACGATCGACAAAAGCTTCAACCTGCAGGGCGCTCCCTCGACCGCCATCATCCCGTTCCGCGACTTTGACAACAAACAGGCGATCCGCGATGCTCATCAGGCGCTGACCCAGCTGGGCGGCGAACCGCCTGCGCTGGAGCAGTTTTCGCTGGATGATGTATCGACCAAGGTGTCGCTGGCCGCCCCCAAGACCGCGCAATTCGGGAAGAAGCCTTAATATCTCATTGATTTATAATGGTTTTTTCGCGCAATTATGTTGCCATAAATCAGCTTGCCGAGAATCCGGATCGGGCATATACCTAAGGCCACACTCAACAAGAGCTTCTTATAACGTGGAGGGTTAAAGCCCATGAAGAAACTGAAATCTCTTGCCCTGACTTTTGCACTCGCTGTCGGCGGCACGGTCGGCTTGGCTACAGCCGCAAACGCGCAGACGATTGACGTCACACAGACGCGCCAGCAACAGACCGAACTGGTCACCAACAATTATATCGCGCCCGAAGCAATCGACGCCGTGTCGCAGCTGCCGCTGCTGCGCGAAAACACGTTTTACCGCGCAGGTGTCGGCTTCATCTCCGCGCGCATCGAGGAAACCGGCGAAAACATCGGCGTCGAATTCCAGCTGCGCAACGGCTACAAGACGCCCGTGCGCGCCTTCAACCTCGATGACGGGCTGGGCCAAGTGAACTTTAATAACGCGAAAATGAACGCGAGTGCGCTTGAAAACCGTCTCGCCTTCAACGAAAACCAGACACGCATCTATGCGCAGTCGTATCCCAGCTATATCTACACGCGCCCCGTTGCGCCGATCATCCTGTTCGGCCCGCTGTTCGGGCACCACAACAACCATCATTACAACGACAACCACCGCTGGCAGCAGCAGCGCGCTGTGGCACCGCCGCGCATCATCATCAACCTCGGCGGCAATGATCATCGCCGTGACGATCACCGCGGCAACGACCGCGGCCACCGCGGCAACGACAGGGGACCGGGTGGACATCGCTAAGGCCGTTAGATATTCAAAAAGCGCGGCGTCAGAATTTGAACGCCGCGCTTTTTTATTGTAGTTTGAAGAAGATATACGTTTCCGTAGCTCAGCTGGATAGAGCATCAGTTTCCTAAACTGAGGGTCGCAGGTTCAAATCCCGCCGGAAACGCCATTTTTATCAAGTAGTTATATATGTCCTAAATGTAGGCTATAGTGTCAAATGGTACACTAGTGGTACATTTCGTCACAATAAATCCAAAAAATAGTATTTTAGATAACCCATATGAACCAATTATTGGCTGGGTTTTAAGGCATAAGTGCACCGCCAGTGTACTATTTCCTAATACTAGGAATCTAAGTACTTATTAATATGATATAATTTTAACAAAAGCATCAGTTTGTATATCTGTTGTGCTTCATTGCTGTTCGTTGTAATATATTGATATGCACAAAGGAATCAAAAAGCATGCCCTCCATACAAAAGCGAACTTCAGGTGACGGGAAACTCGCTTACCGCGTTCTTGTACGATTGAAGGGGTATCCTACCCAGTCAGCTACTTTTGAAAGGCTTACTGACGCGCGGCAATGGGCGCAGCAGACCGAAGCTGCAATGAAGGAGCGCCGATATTTTAAGACATCTGAATCCAAGAAACATACGTTCGGAGACATGATTGACCGTTATTTAAAACATATTGAAAAAAGTAAGCCAAAACACGAGCAAGACTTGAAGATTATTTTGAAATGGTGGAGGGGAGAATTAGGAGATTGCGTGCTAGCAAACTTTTCCAAGGCATTAGTTGCTGAGAAAATTGACAAGCTTGGCGCACAGAAGAAAATTATGAAACACGGGTCAGTGAAGTTTCTCAGCCCAGCCAGAATTAACCGGTACATAGCTGCACTTAGTCATGTCTGTACTCTGGCTGTCAATGAGTGGGAATGGCTTGAACACCATCCCATCAAGAAGATATCCCGGAAGAAAGAGCCAAGGGGGCGTGTAAGATACTTGGATGACAAAGAACGTGAAGTCCTTTTACTGGCATGCAAAGGATCAAAGAATTCTTTTTTATATTTAATAGTTATATTAGCCCTTAGCACTGGCGCACGTTTCAGTGAAATCATCAACCTTACATGGAGAGACATAGACTTCTCTCGTAAGGTCATTATTCTACCAAAAACGAAAAATGGAGAAATCAGAGTATTGCCTCTAGCAGGTCATGCTTTGGACTTAGTATTAGAGGCTGGGAAATCTACCCATGAAGAATCTGATTTATTATTTCCGTCGCCGCATAATTCGAAAGTCCCCTATGATATTCGTACTGCGTGGGAAGCAGCTTTAAGAAATGCAGGAATTAAGAATTTCCGCTTTCACGATCTACGCCATAGCGCAGCCTCATATCTAGCCATGAATGGCGCAAGCCTCGCCGAGATAGCCGAAGTGCTAGGACATAAAACATTATCGATGGTGAAGCGTTATGCACACCTGTCTGAAGCGCATACGCATGGTGTTGTAGCAAGGATGAATGAAAGGATATTTGGGAATGGTTAAGTATCAGAAGAAAAGCCCCCCTAGTAAATGGGAGGGAGTTCTTGCAAAACCTATATGTTGGAGATCCCCAACCTTTCTAGGGGATATCTGTACGTCGTCAGATAATTTCGGACAGATTGGGTAAAGAATTAAGGTAGTGTTTTCGTCTCTCTGGTTAATGTTAAGCTGCCCTTCTTTCGAAGTGCAATCGTTTTCTTAAAAGCATGGTTTTCTCCTTGATGCGGTCA
>JBBRVE010000013.1:0-48336 GCA_038247245.1 Bdellovibrionales bacterium
TGTATCGTGTTCATAGCGAGCTTGCCGAGCCGCTCGCCGAGAAAAGCCTCGCGTGGGGTGCGCCCGTATATTTGCGCATTTTTAAGGAAGATAAAACACTGGAAGTCTGGCTGCATGATGGTGCTGAATTCCGCCTCTTTTCCACTTACCCCGTGTGCAGTTTTTCCGGCACGCTTGGCCCTAAAATAGCAGAGGGCGACAGGCAGTCACCGGAAGGTTTCTACGAAGTTACCGAAGATCAATTAAATCCGCGAAGTTCCTATTACTTATCCTTCAACCTTAATTTCCCAAACCAGTATGACCGCGCAAATGGACGCAGCGGCAGCTTTATCATGGTTCATGGTGCCTGCGTTTCGATTGGCTGCTATGCAATTACCGACACAAACATTGAAAAAGTTTATTCACTTTTGAACGCGGCCTTCAATGCAGGGCAAGCCCAAGTGCAATTACACATATTTCCATTTCGGATGACGGCTGCGAACATGGATAGATATAAGGGTTCAGAAGGGTACGGGTTCTGGAGTGATCTGAAACCTGCCTATGACATTTTCGAAAGAGCCAAGTCACGGCTGCCTGTGATAACGGTGGAAAATGCGCATTATGATGTTCATGGCCAGAATTAACGGTAGATAAGGCTTTGAACTAGAAGGGGTATTGGTGCTTCCTTTCACACTTAGAATTTGATATTATGGCAATCATTTATCAAGGGGATTGCCCACACCGTGACCGACCCGAAAAAACCGCAAGCGACGATTACGGACCGTAAGAGCCTCTATAGCGGCTTCTTCAAGCTGGAAGAACTCACCATAGACATGGACAGGCACGAGGGCACCAGCGAGACGGTGAAGCGCATCCATTTCGAACGCGGCCATGCGGTCGGCATCCTTGCCTATGACGCGCAGCGCGATCAGGTTTTGATGGTGAATGAAATGCGCCCCGGCATGCTGGCCGCGGGCGATTACCCGTTCAACGACAGCCTGCCCGCCGGCATGATCGACAAGGGCGAAACGCATGTCGATGCGGCCTTGCGCGAGACGGAGGAAGAAACGGGGCAGGTGCTGACCGACCCCGTCACCATTCATGCAGGTGCGTATGTCAGCGCGGGCGGCACCTCCGAAAAAATCGCGCTTGTGATGGGCAAGGTTGATTTGTCCAAGGCCGGCGGCGTGCATGGCAAGGAAGGCGAGGGGGAGAATATCAAGACTGTCATCCTCTCCGCCGATGAATTTATCGAGCGTGCGAATGATGGCCGCATCAAGGACATGAAAAGCCTTGTCTCCGCCTTCTGGCTCGCCAATCACCGCGACGAATTGCGCGATCCGAATGCCAAGACGAATGATAATGCGAATGATGATGCAAAAATCAGCGATATTTTCGCCCCCAAGAAACAATCGACGCCCCCGCAGGCCGAAATCAAATCCCGCGAAATGCTGTATGACGGCGTATTCAAGATCGAGCAGCTGACGGTCGAGCAGGACAAGCATGATGGCGGCAAGCAGACGTTAAAGCGCCTGAATTTCGAGCGCGGTGATGCCATCGCCATCCTCGGCTACGACCCGAAACGCGACGAGGTTGTGCTGGTCAATGAAATGCGCACCGGCATGCTGGCGGCGGGCGATTACCCTTATTCCGACACTGTTCCCGCCGCGATGATTAAGAAAGGCGAGGACCTGCTGACCGCAGCCGCCGATCGCCTGACGCGCGAAACGGGCCTGGCGCTGGAGAACGCCAGCGTCATCCACTCTGGTGCCTATGTGAGCGCAGGCGGATCGACCGAAAAAATCGCGCTGGTGACCGGCATCGTCGACAGCAGCAATGCCGGCGGCGTACGCGGGCGCGCCGGTATGGGTGAAGATATTAAAACAGTCGTCATATCATCCGATGAATTCATCGCCCGCGCCGAAGATGGCCGGCTGACCGACATGAAAAGCCTCGCCATGGCCTTCTGGCTGGCCCAGAACCGCGAGAGCATCAAGTTCAATGCCAATGCCAACGCGCCCGCGCCTAAGAAACCGCCTGCATCTCTCGCAAATAAAATTTCCGGTTTGGGCTAAACCCGATCCAAATAAAAAAGCGCCCCGTTACAGGGGCGCTTTTTTTAATGCGTCAAATCCTAACCGAAAATTTTCGATGGCGAGGGCAGTTTCGGCGCCGACATCATGTTCGGGTTCATGGCGGAAAGCGCGGGCTTGATGCCCAGCGCGGTCGGGCTCACATTGCCCAGCTGTCCCAGTTCCATTTTGTTGACAGGCCCGGTCAGGCCAAGGCCGATGGTATTGGCAAGACCCAGGCACATGTTCATCTGCATCACGTTATAGAGCAGGTTGACAACGCTCGCCGCCTTTTCGCCGGCAACGCCTTCGAGGATGGAACCTTGTGGTTTTTGCTCGTTCGCCATGATCTTCAGCCTTTGCAATACGCTTTGATTGTAATGACCATTGTACCATAGCTGCGGCATATCGCCGGAAATTAATAAATCAGCTTGTAAAAACAACAGAATACATTTTGATTTCAAGGAGATCCTTGTCGCCCATCGCCGCCACACCGCAGACCTTTTTTTCCTCCAGCAGTTTAACGAAGGGGTGGTCGAGCGGATATTCAAAGGTCTTGCCCTGTTTGCGTCCCGATATCTTGCTGACGCCCGGCACGTTATACACCAGCGTCAGCAGGAAGTTTTCACGGCAGAATTCGATATGCTTGATCGGATAGGGCAGCTTGTCATCATAGGCGATGCAAGGTGTCCCGTCGCGCAGCGTCACGATTCCGGCATTCATGTTTTTTAATCCAGGTCGAATTTCACGCCCTGCGCCAGCGGCAGTGCGGTGCCGTAGTTGGTCGTGTTTGTGGAACGGCGCATATACGCCTTCCAGCTGTCCGATCCGCTTTCGCGGCCGCCGCCGGTTTCCTTCTCGCCGCCGAACGCGCCGCCGATTTCAGCGCCCGAGGTGCCGAGGTTCACGTTGGCGATGCCGCAATCCGATCCGGCAGCGGAGGTGAACAATTCCGCCTCGCGCACATCATTGGTGAAGATGCAAGACGACAGGCCCTGCGGCACATCGTTGTGGATCTGCAGTGCTTCGTCGAATTTGCCGTAGCGCACGACATACATGATGGGGGCGAAGGTTTCGTGTCTCACGATATCTGCCTGTTTCGGCATTTCGACCACGGCGGGCGTCACATAATAGGCGTTCGGATATTTATCCTGCAGCACGCGCTCGCCGCCGGTGACTTTGCCGCCTGCGGCCTTCGCCTTTTTCAGCGTGTCCTGCATGGCGTCAAACGCCGCCTTGTCGATCAACGGGCCCATCAGCGTGTCGGATTCCAGCGGGCTGCCGATTTTCGCGCCCATCGAGCTGTAGGCCTTTTTCACGCGGGCGACGAATTTCTCCGCGATGTCTTTATGCACGATCAAGCGGCGCTGGCTGGTACAACGCTGGCCGCAAGTGCCGACCGCGCCGAACACGGTCGCCATCAGGGCAAGGTTCTGGTCTGCGCTGGGGGCAAGAACCATGGCGTTGTTGCCGCCGAGTTCCAAAATGCAGCGGCCAAAACGTGCCGCCACGCGCGGGGCAACTTCGCGGCCCATGCGGGTCGAACCGGTTGCGGAAATAACGGGGATGCGTTTGTCGTCTACCAGTTTTTCGCCGATATCCCGCTCGCCGATCACCAGTTCGGAAACGCCATCGGGCACATAATCGAGCGTGCGGGCGACTTTTTCAAACAACGCCTGGCAGGCAAGCGCGGTCAGCGGGGTTTTCTCCGACGGCTTCCACACAACGGTATCGCCGCAGACAACCGCCAGCGCGAAGTTCCAGCACCAGACAGCGATGGGGAAGTTGAACGCGGAAATCACGCCGACGACGCCGACGGGATGCCAGTTTTCCTGCATCTTGTGCGACGGGCGTTCGGATGCAATCGTCAGGCCGTAAATCTGGCGCGACAGGCCGACCGCGTAATCGCAGATGTCGATCATTTCCTGCACTTCGCCGAGGCCCTCGGTCACGATCTTGCCGGCTTCGATGGAAACCAGCTTGCCGAGTTCTTCCTTGTTCGCGCGCAGCACATCGCCGTACAGACGGATCAGTTCGCCGCGCTTCGGGGCGGGCAGGGTGCGCCAGTTCAAAAATGCTTTGTGCGCGCGGGCGACCTTTGTCTCGACCGTTTTTGCGGTGTCGACCACAACTTTGCCGATTTCAGATCCGTCGATGGGGCTGCGCACCTTCAGCGTGCCGCCGGTGAATGACTTCGCATCCACGCCCAGTTTTTTCAGCAGCAACGCCGTGTTATCGGCAAGCTGGATTTTCTGGACGTTGTTCTTTTGCGCGGCCGGTTTTTTCTTGGCGGACATGACGGGCTCCCTGAAGCGATGAAAACTGCTGATAACATGCCTTATATAGGACATTTTCTCAATGCATCCCGCGAAATTGCCATAATGGATGTAATCCGTTGTTAAGGCGGTTGTGGCAGTATGGGGGCTGGAGAAAAGGGGCATCGGCTGTGCGGTTTTCACGCCTGATATTGCTGGTTTTAACGATATGCCTGTTTGCGACGGGCGCGCAGGCCATGCACGCCTTTTCACCCTATTACAAATCCATCAGTCAAGTGATCGACAGCAGCAACCTGCTGAACGACCGCGTGAAGAAGGAATTACTGGAACTGGCCGACGATACCGAATTCGCGACGGGCCGCCAGGTGGTAATTGTGGTGCTGCCCGCGCTCGGCAAATGGAAGGCCGATTTTTACGCGCAATACACCGCGCAGCAGATGGGCGTCGCCACGACCAAGCCCGGCGTGTTGGTGCTGGTATCAAAACAGGAAGGCGCGGTTGCCTTCAGCCTGGCGCCCGGGGTCGAGCATTACCTGACACCCGTCATCATCAAGGACATTCTCAAAAGCCATATGCGCCCGAACCTGAAAACGGGTGATGTGGGGCAGGCCTTGCGCAACGGCATGCGCGGCGTATCGGACGCGCTAAAAGGCGAGTACCTGACCGCCACCGAAAAACGTAACCGTTACCTGCCGTTCCTGATCCTTTTTCCCGTCATGATTTTGCTGAAAGTTTTGTTTGGTGACGGCAATGCCGACCGTATCTTTGGCGGCGGGGCGTTCAAGAGGTGGTAAATGACGTTTAAAGTGACCGACGATATGCGCCGCGATATCAGGGTTGCAGTGGAAACGCTCGAGAAAAACACGACGGGAGAAATGGTCTGCGTGGTTGCCCGATCATCTGCGCGTTATGTGCTGTTCCCGCTCGTCTGGGCATCCATGATCGCGCTGGTGCTGCCGGCCGTGAACATCGCGGCTGTGAACACGATCACCTTCGGCATCCAGAGCATCGCATTCATCGCGCTTGCGGCGCTGTTCCTGCTGACGCCGTTGCGGGTTGCCGTCACGCCGCGCGGATTGCGCCAGACGAATTGCCGCCGTCATGCGTTCGAGCAGTTTTTTGCGCTGAAGATGAACGAAACGAACAAGCGCAGCGGCGTGATGCTGTTTATCTCGCTCGCCGAACGTCATGTGGAAATCATCGCGGATAAGGGCATCAACGACAAGGTCCTCCCGAATGAATGGGCGCGCATCGTCGATACGGTGGTGGCCGATGTGCGGGCGGATAAAGTGCAGGACGCCTTCCTGAACGCCATCCGCGCCTGTGGCACGGTGCTGGTGCAGCACTTCCCCGAAACGCGCAACGACGTCAACGAGCTGGACGATAACCTGGTCGAACTGCCCGCTGCGACGTTCGTGAGTTAATTGTTCCCGAAATTCGCCTTCAATGCCTTGTATGTCACGACACTTGCGCTGGCCGCCAGTGCTGCGGCACCGACGATAACGATCGCAGCGGCCGCACCGCCATTATCGGAACTGGAGCTGCTGCTGGAGCCGGACGATCTGTTGCCCGAACCCATCATATAGCCCCAGAAAAACCCGTCATTGCTGGAAGTTGAACTGTAGCCGGAGTTGTAACCCGAATATTGGTCGTTCTTTTTGCCAAGTGCGATGCCGGTAAATCCTGCGCTGAGAGATACAGCAAGCGTTGCCCCTGCGGCCAGCCAGGGAAGGTTGTCGGTCCTGCTTGCGGGCTGTTCCCAGGTCTGCGTCACCGCAGCCTTATTGTCCTGCCATTGCTGGTAATAGGCGTGCCCGATGTTGAATCCGAGGCCGTAGAAGGCGATGGTGGCGGCGAGGGCAACGATGGCGGCGGCTTTGCCAAATGCACTGCGGAGGGAGAAGGACTTCTTTTCGGTGTCTTTCGTCAGGGTGCTGTAACTCATAAAACTCCTATGTTTGCTATGTGGTATAAATATACCATAGCCTTTGACGTTACGTCAAATTCAAGAGCGTCATGTATTTGAAATTAAACGGTTATATCAGGCCGGCTTTTTGTCGCCAAAGAACTTCTTCAGGATAAAATGCATCGGGATAATGCAGCAGGTCAGCAAGGTTGCGGGCATCAGCCAGATGTAAATATCCTCCGCAATTGTGATGCCCTTCGGTGGATAAATGATGTTCACGTTTTCGCTTTTCAGCGTGAACAAATGGCAGGTGACAATCACGATAGCGGCAAGCGCGATTTGCGGGAACAGCGCGCGCTTGTCATACCCGAACTTCCAGATCATGTAGGCAATCGCGGCAGGCATCGGGAAATGGAACAGCGACAGCGCGCGTAACCATAGCGGCAGCGCCTCATCGAACATATAATCCGCCATGCCGATGAATGCGCCATGTGTCATGAAACTGATCAGCCACAACGTCTCCAGCGGGAAAACGCCGATCGCCATCATGCTGGGGATCAACCGGTTTTTTGTCCACAGCGCATAGACCATCACGAAAAACGCGATATCGGAAAACCACAGGAAATTCAGCAGGCCGTATTTCCACCAGTAGATGGGAAACACCACCACCGCCAGCAGGGTATAGGGCAGCTTGATCCAGAGAGGGATGTCGGCGGTTTTTTCCATTACGTCCAGTCGAGGATGACTTTGCCGGATTCACCGGACGCCATCACGTCGAAGGCCTGCTGGAAATCGTCGATCTTGAACTTGTGCGTGATCATCGCGCTCATGTCCAAACCGGATTGCACCATTGCGTTCATCTTGTACCATGTTTCATACATCTCGCGGCCATAGATGCCCTTGATGAACAGGCCCTTGAAAATTACATGGTTCCAGTCAATCGCGAGGTCTTTTGGCGGAATGCCCAGCATGGCGATCTTGCCGCCGTGGCGCATCAATTCCACCATCTGCCGGATCGCCACCGCAACACCCGACATTTCAAGACCGACATCGAATCCCTCGGTCATGCCAAGTTCTTTCATCACGGCCTTCAGCTCGGTCTTGCTGACGTTGACGGCGCGCGTCGCGCCCATCTTTATCGCAAGCTCGAGGCGGTAGGGATTGATATCCGTCACCACCACATGCCGCGCGCCCGCAAAGCGGCAGATCGCTGCGGCCATGCAGCCGATGGGCCCGCCGCCGGTAATCAGCACATCTTCGCCGACAAGGTCAAACGACAGCGCGGTATGCACCGCATTGCCCAGCGGGTCAAAGAATGCGGCGATATCGTCGGAAATATCATCCGACAGCTTGAAGATGTTCGATGCGGGCAGCTTGAAATATTCTGCATAGGCACCCTGAACGGTCACACCAACGCCTTTGGTATGTGTGCAGAGGTGTTGTTTACCTGCACGGCAGTTGCGGCAGGTGCCGCAGGTCAGGTGGCCTTCGCCGGAGACACGCTGGCCGATATCGAGGTTCTTGACTTCCGAGCCGATTTTGACGACTTCGCCCATCCATTCATGGCCGGTAATCAGCGGCACAGGCACGGTTTTCGCCGACCATTCATCCCATTTGTAAATATGGATGTCGGTACCGCAGATGGAGGTCTTGCGGATCTTGATCAGCACATCGTTCGGGCCGATTTCCGGCACGGGCGCATCGTGGATCATCCAGATGCCGGGCTTTGCTTCTTTTTTGCAGAGTGCTTTCATGTCGGGATCAGCCACCAATCATTTGCGCAACGAATATCATCTCGCCCGCCGCAAAAACAAACAGCGCTACAGCCGACAACACGCGAGACGCGGCAGTGCGTGCCAGTACCATCAGTATCAGCAGAGACGGCAACAGGCACAGAGCGACCGGCCACAGGGGCGGCTCGCCGGCCTCGTTCACGATTTGCGAAATCAGCTTGAAGGGCGTTTCCTTCAATGCCTTTCCCGCATCGGTGTTGTTCAGCCAGATGTCTAGAATGGAAATCAGCAGCGGCAGCGGCGCGATTAACGCAAGAAAAGTCAGCAACGGACGCAGCGGATTTATTTTCGGCTGTGTTTTTTGTCCATCGGGTGGCAGCGATATGTCGCTCATTTAATGACTCCCAGTTGTTTGCCGATCTTTTCAAACGCGGCGATGGCGTGATCGAGGTGTTTTGTGTCATGCGCCGCCGACATTTGTGTACGGATGCGCGCCTTGCCCTGCGGCACCACGGGGAAGGCGAAGGCGATGACATACAGCCCTTCCTCCAGCAGCAGGTCGGCCATTTTTTTCGCCAAGGGCGCGTCATACAGCATGACCGGTACAATCGCATGTTCCCCCGGCACAAGGTCGAAGCCCAGCGCGGTCATGCCTTTGCGGAAATACAGCGCGTTTTCATGCACCTTGCGGATGCGCGACGGGTCTTCCAAAATAAGATCAAGTGCCGCAATGCTTGAGGCTACAATCGCGGGCGCAAGCGTGTTGGAGAACAAGTAGGGGCGCGACCGCTGGCGCAGCCATTCGACGATTTCCTTGCGCCCTGACGTATAGCCGCCCGATGCACCGCCCAGCGCCTTGCCGAATGTGCCGGTGATGATGTCGATGCGGTCCTGCACGCCCCAATGTTCGGGCGTGCCCGCGCCGCTGCCGCCGGTAAAGCCCACGGCATGGCTGTCATCGACCATCACAAGAGCATTGTATTTATCGGCCAAGTCGCAAATCGCGGGCAGGTTGGCGATGATGCCATCCATCGAAAACACGCCGTCCGTCACGATCAACCGGTGACGCGCGCCGGATGCTTCCTTCAGCCGCGCTTCAAGGTCTTCCATGTTGTTGTTCTTGTAACGGAACCGCTGCGCCTTGCACAGCCGGATGCCGTCGATGATGCTGGCATGGTTCAGCTCGTCCGAAATCACCGCATCCTGTTCGCCCAGGATCGTTTCAAACAAACCGCCATTTGCATCGAAGCAGGACGTGTAAAGAATGGTGTCTTCCATTTTCAGGAAGCTGCTCATGCGGTGTTCCAGCTGCTTGTGCAGGTTCTGCGTGCCGCAGATAAACCGCACCGATGCCATGCCCAGCCCCTGTTTATCCAGCGCCTCATGCGCCGCCTGTATGAGGCGGGGATGGTTCGCAAGGCCAAGATAGTTGTTCGCGCACAGATTGATCACATGCCGGTCGTCATTCGCGCCCTGCACGGTGATATCGGCCTGCTGCGGCGACACGATGATCCGTTCGGTCTTGAACAGCCCTTGGGCATGAAGCGCCTGCGTATCATGGGCGAGTTGTGTGAGGAGGGGATGGGTCATGTTGTTTCTCTGAATAATTCCAATGAAATGTAGCATAGCGGCTATAACGCCCCAAGTGGGGTGCAATGTTTACATAATGCGTATTTTGAAGGTGGCATTGAGTGTAAAATACAATTATAAGTAGTAATCGAAAATTTCAATACAACCGGAATGTCACACCCATGACTGCCTATTACATCCGCAAGAAAACCTCCACCGGCTCTACCCAATTGATCGGCACCTATGGCAATGCGGATGCGGCGCGGGCGGAGATGTTGCAATTGCGTTATCAGGCGGCTGACAACGAATTATCCCACACGCTGTCACCCTGCGGCCGTCGCCTGGTTTGCGCGAATGACGACACGTCGTCGCTGCGCATCACGTATGAGCTGCGCGAAACACTGACGGGGGAGGGGGCGGACCGTGCCTTCCGACGCTTCTGCCTCAACCGCGACAGTTTCGCGCTGGCCATGCTGAAATACCGCAACTTCGACGGCTTCTTCGTCAGCGGCCAGAATTCCGGCACGCAATGGGTGAAGTGGATGATGAGCCATGCGCTGGCGCACCACTACAACGTCACGCCGCCGCGCTATTTCGACAACAAATCATCAAACGACATCATCGGCCATCCACGCCATCCGCAGCTGTATCCCCAGATTCCGCATATCGTGTCGACCCATTCGGTCGCGCCCTATGTGTTGGGATCGAAACTGGTGCGCAAGCTGTTTCCGCTGCCACACTATGCGCTGCTGGTGCGCGATATCCGTCCTTTCCTGATTTCGCATTACGAGAAGTGGCGTTTCAAGTACAAGGTATCGTTCAGCCAGTACATCGCGGGCGATCCGCAGGCGAACGCCTATTACGGCGACGTCTGGTGGTATATCCGCTTCCTCAACCGCTGGGGCGATGTGGCGTCGCGCTATCCCGCCGAAACCTTCGTCACGCGCTACGAAGATGTACAGAAAAACCGTGCCCAGGCCCTGCGCGGCATCTTCTCTCATTTTGGTATCGCACTGTCGGATGAGGCATTGCAGGCGGGTGCTCATATCGGTGCGAAAGACGTCATGGCCGCGTATAAAGACCCCACCGTGATAGAGGATTCGCTGCGTCCCGACGGCCGTGGCGATGCCGCGTTTACGGCGGCGGACGAGGCATTGCTGGACGGTATCCTTGATCGTCACCTGAAACATGATTTCGGATACCGGTATTTCAGCCAGCCACGCGGTTTTCAAGGTTAATCTTTTTTCATATCGTTTATTCCATGCTTTACAAAAACGCCTGAAACCTCAATTCTAGGCCATGGAAAAAGCATCGAAAAACCCAGCCGAAACCGATCCTCTCGCCCGCGCGAAAGCGCTGATCCGCGAAGGCAAATATGATGTCGCCGAAATCATGCTGTCGGAAGCGCTGGCCACCAATAAAACGGGCGACGCCTACCGCAACCTCGCGCTGATCTTCCGCGCGCGCGGCAACACGGATCAGGCGGCGGCATTCCTTGACGAAGCGCTCGCGCTTGATGAAGGCGACGATGCGGCGCTCGCGCTGATGGGCGAGCTTTATTTCGACGAAGGCGACGCGGCGCAGGCGATCGGCCATTACGTGCTGGCGATTGCCAAAAACCCCGCGCAGCTGGCGTATAAACAACGCTTCCTTGAACTTGCGGGCTCGGCCGGGTTCCACAAGCATAACGACATGATCGCGGATGCGCTGCTGGCCTGCCTTGAAACGCCCGAACTTGATTGTTCGCGCGCGCAGATTTTGTGGTACACGCTGCTGACCAGCGACCCCGCATTCAAGCAGATCTATAAATTCTCCAACAGCGGCAGCTATGTCACCTTCAACCGCAAGCCGTTCGACAAGGCGGAGGATTTAAGTCCGCTGCTGTCGCCGTTCTTCATCGAAGGCCTGAAAAAAATCGTCGTTTACCATCCGGTGTTCGAGGCGTTCCTGACGCATCTGCGCCAGCGCCTCGCCGAAGACCTTTCCGCCGCCAAGCCGAAATTTACGCATGACCAGTTCACGGCGGTTGCGGGCGCGCTTGCCGTTTACGCCTTCAACGTCGAATATATTTTCGACACGACCGCCGAAGAAGACGCGATTGCCGTAAAACTGCGCACGCGCCTTGAAACCGACGAAGCCGCCGCCAAGGATGCAGCGCAGGTTGCGCTGTTTGCCTGCTACGCCTCGCTCGATACGCTCAAAAATGCCGCAAAGGTTCACGACCTGCACAAATCCGGCGCAATTGCCGATGTCGTGAAGCTGCAGGTCGCCGAACAATCCGAATTGCTGCGCCTGCGCGACGGCGTCGCCGCGCTGACCGAAATTTCCGGCGGCGTATCGGGGCAGGTGTGTGACCAATACGAAGAATTTCCGTACCCGCGCTGGAAATTTTACAGCAAGTTGCTGGTCGATGAATCTGTCGAAGGCGGCTTGCGCGATCGGAAATCAAAAATCCTCGTCGCCGGTTGCGGCACGGGGCGCGAGGCGATCCAGCTTGCCGCCGCGCTGCCCGATTCAATCGTCCTTGCCGTCGACCTTAGCCGCATGAGCCTTGCCTATGCGATCAAGCGCGCGCAGGAAGCGGGTGTCGCCAACATTACCTTCAAGCAGGCCGATATCCTGAAACTCGACGCGAGCCACGGCCAGTTCGATTACGTTTCGTCATCCGGTGTGCTGCACCACATGGAAAAGCCCATCGACGGCTGGCGCGTGCTGACCGGCATGATGAAGCAAGACGGTTTGATGCGCATTGCCCTTTACAGCAAAACCGCGCGCCGTCATCTGGTGGTCGCGCAGGACGCTGTCAAAAAAAGCGGTTTCGCATCAGATGCCGCCGGTATGCGCCAGTTCCGGCGTGCCACGCCGCAGCTGCTCGACCGGCAGGTCGCGCAGGATATCGGCAACCGCCCCGATTCATACCACCTGTCGATGTACCGCGATTTGCTGTTCCATGTGCAGGAACATTGCTTCGATATTCCCGTCATCAAATCCGCGCTTGAAACCCTCGGACTCGAATTCATCAAATTCGGCGTGCCGGATGGCGTGATGGCGTTATATCAGCGAAAATTCCCGAACGACAGCGAAGGCCAAAACCTCGACAACTGGCACAAATTCGAACAGGAAAACCCCGACGCCTTTACGCATATGTACCATTTCTGGTGCCGTAAAAAGGCCTGAGGCGTGATTAGCTTTCTTCCTCGCTAAACCGCGCGCCGATATGGCGCTTGCCTTTTTTCTCGGCCAGTTTCACCTGTTTGTGACGCTCTGCCGAACGCTGTTTTTTATCATCGCTGGTTTTGTCGTGGCAGGCGGGGCAGGCGACGCCTTCGATGTATTTCTTGCTCTTGCGGTCGGCATCGCTGACCGGATGGCGGCAGGATGGGCACAACGCATAACTGCCTTGCTCCAGCCCGTGCTTCACGGATACGCGCTGGTCGAACACGAAACATTCACCTTCCCACAGGCTTTTCGCTTCGGGGGTTTCTTCCAGATATTTTAAAATACCGCCCTTCAGGTGATAGACTTTTTCAAACCCCATCGCCTTCATGTACGACGACGCCTTTTCGCATCGAATGCCGCCGGTACAGAACATGGCGACGGACTTGTTTTTTTTCGGGCTTAATTTTTCCTGCACATAGTCCGGAAACTGGGAAAAGCTTTCGGTATGCGGGTTAATGGCATTTTTAAACGTGCCGATGCGCACTTCGTAATCGTTGCGCGTGTCGATCACGACGGTAGCGGGGTCGCTGATCACCTTGTCCCATTCAGCGGGCGACAGGTATTCGCCCACATCATTATTCGGGTCGATGCCCGCCACGCCCATCGTCACGATTTCTTTTTTGATGCGTACCTTCATACGGTGGAAGGGCTGTTCGGTGGCCGAAGATTCCTTGTGCTCTATATCCGCCAGCCCCTTCACATTGCGCAGTGCGCGGAGCACCCTGTCAATACCGGTGCGGCTGCCTGCAATCGTGCCGTTGATGCCTTCGGGCGCGATCAGCAAAGTGCCGCAGACGGCATTGTCGTCGCAAATTTTCTGCAAAGCTTCTTTCAGCGCTTTCAGGTCGGAAAGCGGGGCGAACTTATACAATGCGGCGACAAGAAATCCGGCCATGGCTTTTATAGCGGGCCCTTATCTTTTTTTCCGGGCAGGGCGACGACGTCGAACAGGCAGCGCGCGGCGCTGGTCGATCCCGGCGATCCGCCTTCTGTCGCCATGATGCGGTCGCCTTTTTCGGGGCGGGTGCTGGAGCACAGCTTGTAAATCTGACGTTCGTTGGCCTCGACCGATTTGTTGCAATGGCTGCTGGTCGGCGCATCCTTGGCATGGGGGCGGCGGGCGACGACGGTCACGGAAATATGTGTTTCGCTGATCGTCATCTGCGTCGGTGTGCCGTCGGCATAGGGAGATTTTTCAACCAGCTTCAGGTAGTTGACGGTGCCGGTAATTTCGCAGCTGTTGTCCCGGCTCGCTGAAACCTGCTGCAGCAACGGTGTGTCGGCATGGGATGCATTCAGCACGCCGCATAGCAGGCCTGCGACAGCAAATATCCTTAAACTGGAATAGAACTTAGACACCCGTTTCCCTTTGCCCTTAATAATAATATTACCGCTAAATGATTACTATTCCATTATCTATAATTTCGAAGTCTTAACAAAGGGATAGGCGTATGTATACCAATATATTGCCTGCATTTCCGGTTGCGTGCGCAACGGGGCGCACCGAAAGCCTGATCGTCACGAAAATCGGCCTTGATGCGGTTTATTTAAGCGCTTTGAAATTTTTTTTGCCGCTCACACTTCTTGAACCTGAATGAATTCTCTCAACTTTGACCTCATGATTCAACGTAATTTCTGGTGACAACGCGTTATCGACAAGGCTTTGCCGCGCCGGATGAAACAGTTGCGCTTAAAATAATTTTTTCAAAATCATGCGCGCGATAACGCGCATGTAACGTTTGCGACACGCAAAAAACCAATGGTTTACTGCCATTGATGCGAATCAACTTGCAAACAGCTTCATCCCTGCCTTGCGCGGTGATCGGCAAGCGCGCCCAAGCACCACATGAATTTTGATTCACATGCCGGCAGGACGGTCTTCTGGATGCCCGTGAAGGCGGGCATGGCAGGTTGATTTGATTACGCCGCTTCTTCCAGACCCAGTTCGTGCTGTTTCAGGTCGACCGACACCAGCTGAGATACGCCGCGTTCCGACATGGTGACGCCGTAGAGGCGATCCATGCGGGCCATGGTCATGCGATGGTGGGTGATGACGACGAAGCGCGTCGCGCATTCCTTGACCAGATCTTCCAAGAGCGTGCAGTAACGGTCGACGTTGCTTTCGTCCAGCGGGGCGTCAACCTCGTCCAGCACGCAGATGGGCGCGGGGTTGGTCAGGAACATCGCAAAGATGAGCGCGATCGAGGTCAGCGTCTGCTCGCCGCCCGAGAGGAGCGACAGCACGGCGTTTTTCTTGCCGGGGGGCTGCGCATAAATCTCGAGGCCGGATTCCAGAGGGTCTTCCGCTTCGACCAGTTTCAGGTAAGCGGCGCCGCCGTTGAACAGGCGCGTGAACAGTTTCTGGAAGTGCGTGTTGACGACGTCGAACGCGGACAGCAGGCGGGTGCGTGCTTCCTTGTTCAACCCGTTGATGCCTTCACGCAGTTTTTCGATCGCGGCGACAAGGTCATCGCGCTCGGTCGACATGCCGTTCATCGTGTCGGAAATTTCCTGCGATTCCACTTCGGCGCGCAGGTTGACGGGGCCCATGTTATCGCGTTCACGCAACAGGCGCTCCAGCTTGCCCTGCCACGAACCCACATCGCCCAGTTCGGCGACGACGAGTTCCAGTTTTGCCACCAGCTCTTCGGGCGTACAGTTGAATTTTTCAAAGATGGTCGCTTCGATGCCGGTTGCAGTGTGCTGCGTCGTGTTGACGCTCGCCTGCGTCATCGCGCGGGCTTCCTTCGCATCCGACAGTGCCGATTCAACAGCGCGCAATTCGCGGCTGAGGTCGTTGGCGCTGGTTTCGGACGAGATCAGGATGTCGGCCGCATCCTGACGCTTGGTTTCCGCGTCAGAGATATGCGACATCAGGCTTTGTTTTTCCGCTTCGATCTGCGCGGGGCGTTCGGCAAGGCGGTCAAGCACTTCCTGCGCCTGCGCGATGCGATCTTCAAGCTCCAGCAGGCGGAGCGCAACGCGTTCGATGCGGCCATTCCAGCTGGTGATGTCGTTCGCGATTTGCGAAATGCGGCGGTTGCGGTTTTCACCTTCGCGGCGGATTTCCGAATGCGCCGCCTGGCTGTCGGCGAGCAACTGGCGGTTTTCGCCAAGCGTCACTTTCAGCGCGGCAACGCGTTCGCGCGCCTCGGCTGTGTCCGGCAGGGCAGCGTGCGTTTCGCGCACTTCGACCAGATGCGTGGAAACAACGTCGATTTCCTGCGCGGCGTTTTCGATCGAGCTTGCAAGGCCGGCCAGTTTCGCGGTCACTTCGGACAGCTGGTTGGTCAGCACGCTATGGCGGCGGCGCAGGCCGTTCAGCTGTTCTTCGGACTGGCGCGAATGCTGGCGGGATGATCCCACTGCATCGGCGGCTGCGTTGCGCGCCTGTTTCGCGGCGTCCGACGCGGTGCGCGCATCATCAACCTGCACTTGCACGGTCAGGATTTGCGCATCGAGGTCGGCAAGGCGGTTTTTCTGTTCAAGGCGGATCGCCGCTGCGTTTTCGGCATCTGCCGAAACGGTCAACCCGTCCCAGCGCCATGCGCCGCCGTCGAGCGTGACGAGGCACTGGCCGGGCTGCAGGTCAGCCATCAGGCTTTCCGCTTCGGCTGAGGTATCAACGATACCGATCTGCGACAGGATGCGCGACAGCGCGTGCGGGCCGCGTACATATTGTGTCAGAGGTTTTGCGGAACCGGGCAGGGCGGGCACAGTTGCGTATTCGGGCAGTTCGCGCCAGAAGATAGGAGCGTCCCCGTCAAGCGCCGCCTGCAGGTCATCGCCGAGCGCGACCGCGAGTGCCTTTTCAAGACCCGTATCGACGTTCAACAGGTCGATGACCGGCTGGAAGCCTTCCTGCTGGTTGCGCAGGATACGGCGCAGGGCTTCCGCCTCGGCCGTCAGTTGCGAAAACAGGCGCTGCACGGTTTGCAAGGCTTCGTTGGTTTCCTGCGCGCGCGCATCGGCGGCGGCGCGTTCGGTTTCAGCGCTATCAAGCGCGGTGGTTGCGGATGCATAGGTCTGTTCAGCCGTGATGATCTGCAGCTGGATATCGTCCATTTCCGCGCGGGCGGGGGTGGCGGAAATCAGGTCGTTGTGCATCTTCTCCAGCGACTCTTTGCGCTGTTGCAGCTGCGTCAGGCGACGTTCAAGGTCGTTGATCTGGCGTTCCACCGAATGGCGCTGCGCGTCTTGCGATGCAACTTCCTCGGTCAAAACGGTCAGTTCGTTTTCGATCTTTTCGACGGTGCCTTGCGTTTCTTCTTTGGTGATGCGCGCGGATTCTTCGCGACCCGACTGGTTTTCCGCTTCGGATTCCAGTTTCGCATTTTCTTCGGTCAGGCGGGCGACTGTTTCGACAGCTTCCGCGCTTTGCAGGTTTTCATGCGCGACATCGGCGCTGAACTGCGCGATCAGGCTTTCCGATTTCGTGCGTTCTTCCTGCACCTGACGCTCTTCGCTTTCAAGGCCGCCATAGGCGAGCTTCAGGCGTTGCAGAGCGGCGGCGGCTTCCGCTTCGCTCTGGCGCAGTTGCGGCAGGGATGCGGCGGCTTCGGTCTGTTTGGTGGTCAGCTCGGTCACGACCAGCATACGGTCGCGTACGGCATTTTCAGCTTCATCGAACGCAGCGAGTGCGGCGGTCACGGCGGTCTGGCTTTCCTGGAATTTCAGGTATAGAAGCGAGCCTTCGGCGGTCTGGATATGGCCGGACAGGTTGCGGTAACGCGACGCCTGGCGTGCCTGTTTTTTCAAGCCTTCCAGCTGCACGTTCATTGCGCCCAGCACGTCTTCGACGCGGAGGAGGTTGGTTTCGGCGGCCTTCAGCTTCAGTTCCGCTTCGTGGCGGCGGGCGTGGAGGCCCGAAATGCCGGCAGCTTCCTCCAGCACCATGCGGCGCTGGGTGGGTTTCGCGTTAATCATGTCGGCGACGCGGCCCTGAGAGACGAGGGCGGGGGAGTGGGAACCGATGGAGCTGTCGGCGAACAGCAGCTGGACATCGCGCATACGCACGGTCTTGCCGTTGACTTTATAAGTGGATCCCACATCGCGCTCGATCTTGCGCGAGACTTCGAGCTCGTCGGAGTCATTGATCTCGGCGGGGGCGGTGCGGTCGCGGTTGTCGAGATACAGGATGACTTCGGCGGTGTTGCGCGGCGGGCGCTGTTCGGTGCCATTGAAGATCACGTCTTCCATGCCGGCGGAGCGCATGCGTTTGGGCGAGTTTTCGCCCATCGCCCAGCGCAGAGCCTCCATGATGTTCGATTTACCGCAGCCGTTGGGGCCGACGATGCCGGTCAGGCCCGCGCCGATATCGAATTCGGTCGCTTCGACGAATGATTTAAAGCCGGTAAGGCGGAGTTTCTTGAACTGGACCATCTGGATTATTTACCCTTCTTCTTGAGGAGTTTTTCGACGATTTCATCGAAATCCTCGGGGTTTTTGTCGCCTTCCATTTGTTCGGCGCCGTTATTGAAGACAAAGGTGGGCGTCGCCTTGATCTTGTATTTCTGCTGGCCTTCCTGCATGCCGGACAGCAGGAACTGCTGCAGCTGCGGGTTGGAAACACAAGTGTCGACATAAGCGGGTTCCATGCCCGCCAGCGCGCCCAGCTGTTTCAGGCCAACGAGGGGGTCGGTGCCCTTGATCCAGCTGCTCTGCTGCTTGAAGATGACCTCCACAAGCTGGAAATAACGAGAACGGTCGGTGCAACGCGCCATCATGGCGGCCTTCAGCGCGTGGGTATCGAGCGGGTAGTCGCGGAAGATCAGGCGCATTTTGCCGGTATCGATCAGGCGTTGTTTTACGATTGGCAGGATGTCGTTGTGGAAACGCGCGCAATGCGGGCAGGTCATGGATGCGTATTCGATGACGGTGACAGGCGCGTCAACATCTCCCAGCGAACGTTCGGCCAGTGCGTTATCCATATCCACATCCATCGCGGCGGAGGGGGCAAGGAGGCTGGAGCCTTCGGAAGAAGGAGCCGCGAACGGCGAACCGTTTTTCGGCGCGCTGCCTTCGGGCAGTGCGGGGAAGGATTCAGGGGTCAGTGAAACATCGGGTTTCTTTTCCGCAGTCTCTGCAGTCTTGGCGGCGTCGACCGCTTCCTTGTCGCCGGACAGGGGGGCGTCATCTCCCAGAATGCTGTCGGCGCTGTGTTCGGTTTCCTCGGTTTTCGCCGTTTCTGTTTTTTCAGGTTCGGTCGAGGCGGCTGAAGCGGCGGGGGCTTCATTTGCGGCGGGCGTGCCGGTCTTTACAACTGATGTCGTTTTGGCAATGTAGATACCGAGGCCCGTAACGGCAAACAGCACCACCAGAAAAGTGATTACTTTATTGGACATAGGTGTTCCTTCGCATTCGGTCGTTTCTTTTTATATGTAAGAATCTGCGGAGATTATATGCTCTTAATCGTAGAAAATGCAATATTGGTTCCAGGGTTATGTGCAGTTAATCGGGATTATTTTCAAGGTTTTAGGTGAGCAAAGAGGCTTAAAATCTTGTATAAGAAACGAAAATGGAATATATCATCGCTATGAAAAATAAATTCGTGAAAATGCATGGGCTTGGCAACGACTTCGCTATCTTTGACGGCAGGTCGAAGAAGGTATCCATGCCTGTGAAAACAATCAAAAAACTGGGTGACCGCAACACTGGCATCGGTTTCGACCAACTGATCGTGATAGAAAAACCGAAGCGCAATGGCGCGGATGCCTTCATGCGTATCTACAATAACGACGGCAGCGAAGTCGGTGCCTGCGGAAATGCGACAAGATGCGTAGGCAAGTGGCTGATAAAAGAGAAAAAAAAGAAGGTCGTGACCATCGATACGCGCGGCGCACGCCTGTCCGCCACGATGAAGGGCGAAAAACTGACCGTCGATATGGGCCCGGTTAACCTTGAATGGCAGCAAATCCCACTAATCCAAGAGGAAGATACGCTTTCTGTGCCCGTAACGGCAGGGCCGCTGCAATCGGCGGTCGCGGTCAATGTGGGCAACCCCCATGCCGTGTTTTTCATGGACGATGTGGAGGGCTTCGCGCTGGCGCTGCATGGGCCGAAGGTGGAAAACGACCCGATCTTCCCTGAAAAGGTGAATGTTGAAATCGCGGCCATCACCGGCAAAAACAAAATCCGCATGCGCGTCTGGGAGCGGGGGGTGGGCATTACCCGCGCCTGTGGCACCGGCGCCTGCGCCGTAGCCGTCGCCGCCGTGCGCAAGGGGCTGACCGGACGCAAAGTATCGGTTGAACTCGACGGCGGCATTCTGGATATTGAGTGGCGCGCATCCGACAACCATGTTCTGATGACCGGCGCAGTTGCGGAAGTCTACCGGGGCGAAGTTGAGTTATGACACCACACGACCATGAACACAAAGAGCAGGTGATCGAACTGCCCGATGCCGAGACGCAGCTGGCGCGTCAGGCGGGCAATGGTCCGCGCGTGGTCACGTTCGGCTGCCGCCTGAATATATATGAATCCGAAGTCATGAAGGATCACGCGACCAAGGCGGGCCTGAATGACGCGATTATCATCAACACTTGCGCCGTGACATCCGAAGCCGAGCGTCAGGCGCGGCAGGCGATCCGCCGCGCGCGCCGCGAAAACCCCGATGCGCGCATCATCGTGACCGGCTGCGGCGCGCAGGTGAACCCGAAATCCTATGCCGACATGCCCGAGGTTAATCAGGTGATCGGCAACGACCTGAAGCTGAAAGCCGAAACCTGGGCGCAGCCCGCAACCGAGCGCGTGATCGTGAACGACATCATGTCGGTCAAGGAAACCGCGCGCCACATGATTTCCGGTTTTGAATCCCATGCCCGTGCATTCGTGCAGGTGCAAAACGGCTGCGACCACCGCTGCACATTCTGCATCATCCCCTTTGGCCGCGGTAATTCGCGCTCGGTGCCGATGGGCGAGATTGTGGAACAGGTGAAGAAACTGGTCGCGGGCGGATACCACGAAGTTGTCCTGACGGGTGTCGATATCACATCCTACGGCCCCGATCTTCCCGGCCAGCCGCGCCTCGGGCAAATGATCCGCCGTCTGCTGGCATTGGTGCCTGACCTGCCGCGTTTGCGCCTGTCGTCCCTCGACCCTGTCGAGATTGATGACGACCTGTGGCAGATCATCGCCGATGAACCGCGCTTTATGCCGCATCTGCATATCTCGATGCAGGCGGGCGATGATATGGTGCTGAAGCGCATGAAGCGCCGCCACCTGCGCCATCACCTGATGGAAATTTGCGACCGCGCGCGCACCCTGCGCCCCGATATCGTGTTCGGTGCAGATATCATCGCGGGCTTTCCGACCGAAACGGACGAAATGTTCGACAACACGCTGAAGGCCGTCACCGAATGCGACCTGACCTTCCTGCACGTCTTCCCCTACAGCCCGCGCCCCGGCACGCCCGCAGCCAGGATGCCGCAGGTGCCGGGCGACATCCGCAAGGCGCGCGCGAAAATCTTGCGCGAAGTGGGGGCGGTTCAGGTCGACAAACACCTCGCCACGCTGGTCGGCAAAACCTTGCCTGTGCTGGCCGAAAAGGGTAATAAAGGCCGCACGGAATATTTCAGCGAAGTCGCGTTTGATACGGATGTCAAATCGGGTGAGCTTCTAAATGTCAAACTGGTTTCTTTTGAAAATGGCGTGTTACAGGGCAAAATCGCATCCTAAGCCGTCATGCCCGCCTTGCGCGGGCATCCAGTAGCGTGTCCACGCGTCATATGACTCAAAAAACATGACAGACAAGTAATTTTACGTCTATATTCTGGCCAGCGGTAAAAACGGGACTTTTTATGTCGGCGTCACTTCCGATCTCGTGAAACGTATCTGGCAACACAAGAATGAAGTTGTCGAAAGTTTCACAAAAAAATATGGCGTAAAGACACTCGTTTATTACGAAATTTTTGCCGATGCCGAAAACGCTATCCGCCGCGAAAAGCGTTTGAAAAAATGGTCGCGTGTGTCAAAGCTGCAAGCGATTGAGGAAATGAACCCGGAGTGGAGAGACCTGTATGAAGGACTCATATGACGCGCGGACGCGCTTCTGGATGCCCGCGCAAGGCGGGCATGACGGGGTAGGGACATGATCTGGTTCCTCAAGAAAAAAGACACGACAACCGCCAAGCCGATGGATGCGGAGCGGTCGAAGAAGGGCTGGTTCACGCGGCTGAAGGAACAGCTGTCGCAATCGTCGGAAAAAATCACCAAGGGCGTGACGGAAATTTTCACGACGCGCAAGCTGGACGCGCAGACGCTGGAGGAGCTGGAGGAATTGCTGATCTCCGCCGACCTTGGCCCCGCGACCGCCGCGAAACTGGTGGCGGGCATTTCGAAGGAACGGTTCGGCAAGGAAGTATCGCCCGAAGAAATCCGCAAGGCGCTGGGGGAGGAGATCGAGAAAATCCTCGCCCCCGCAGAAAAACAATTATTCGGCACATATGCGAAGCCCTATGTCATCCTCGTCTGCGGCGTGAACGGCACGGGCAAGACGACGACCATCGGCAAGCTGGGCGCGCAGTTCAAGAACGAAGGCCGCAAGGTGATGATGGCAGCGGGCGATACATTCCGCGCGGCAGCCGTCGAGCAGCTGAAGGTCTGGGCCGACCGCATCAAATGCCCGATCGTATCAAAAGAAGAGGGCGCGGATGCCGCCGCCCTGGTGTTCGAGGCGATGGATCGCGCGATGGCGGAAGACGTCGATGTGCTGATGATCGACACCGCCGGACGCCTGCAAAACAAAACCAACCTGATGGAAGAGCTTGCCAAGATCGTGCGCATCATCCAGCGCAAGAACCCCGATGCGCCCCATGCGACGCTGCTGGTGCTGGACGCGACCGTTGGCCAGAACGCGCATAGCCAGCTGGAGCAATTCAAGCAAATGGTTAACATAACCGGCCTGATCGTCACAAAACTCGACGGAACGGCCAAGGGCGGGGTGCTGGTATCGCTTGTCGAAAGATTTGGTTTACCAGTTCATGCTATAGGTATAGGTGAGGGCATGGATGATCTGCGGCCGTTTGTGGCCGAAGACTATGCCGCTGGATTAACGGGGTTAGACGAAATTGCTCACCGGAATTAAAGGACCATCACCGATCCGCGACGGCCTGATGACGACCAAAGGCTTTCGCGATCCTGAAAAGGCGCTGAACTGGGTCAACGAAATTTACCAGGCCAACGTCAATTACCTGCGCCATGCTTTCGATTTGTATTCGCAAGGGCAGGAGATGGACACGCGCGTGCGCGCGAATTACCCCTATGTGATGATCAGCACGACCAAGGGGCCTTCGGTCGATAACCGCTTGTCCTACGGCTTCATATCGCATCCGGGCACATATTCCACAACATTGACCCGCCCCGACCTGTACCGCAATTACTACCTTGAACAATTCACGCTGCTGCTGACCAACCACCCGCAGGCCGAATTGCTGGTTGGCGTCAGCGAAATGCCGATCCCGCTGCATTTTGCGCTGGGCGACAAATTCCACCTCGAGCGCGACCTGACGCCCGACCATATCGCGCATTTGCCGATGCTGTTCGACCAGCCCGACCTTGCCAGCATGGATGATGAAATCCCGAATGGCCGCCATGAAGTGAAGGCGGGCGAACCCGGTCCGCTTGCGCTGTTCACCGCGCCGCGCGTTGACCTGAGCCTGCAACGCCTGAAGCATTACACCGGCACATCGGCGGAACACTTCCAGAAATTCGTTCTGTTCACCAACTATCAATTCTATGTCGATGAATTCATCCGCGACTGCCATGCATTGATGGCGAAGGCCGAAGACGGCCCCGAGCACGGGCAGGACCAGTACACCGCCTTTGTCGAACCCGGCAACATGATCACGCAAAACGCGAACCTGCCCGCTGAAAAAGTGGACGACGGTAAAAAACCGCCGCGCCTGCCACAGATGCCCGCATACCACCTGAAACGTAAAGACGGCACGGGCATCACGCTGATCAATATCGGCGTCGGCCCGTCAAACGCGAAAACGATCACCGACCACGTTGCCGTCTTGCGCTCCCATACATGGCTGATGCTCGGCCATTGCGCGGGCCTGCGCAATTCGCAGAAGCTGGGCGATTACGTGCTGTCGCATGGTTATGTGCGCTTTGACGGGGTGCTGGATAACGCAGTTCCCCCTTGGGTCCCGATCCCCGCGCTGTCGGAGGTGCAGGTTGCGCTCGAACAGTCGGTGGCGGAAGTCACGGGCTTCAAGGGCTATGACCTGAAAAAAATCATGCGCACCGGAACGGTCGCAACCGTTTCCGACCGTAACTGGGAATTGTGGGAACAAAAAGTCCCCGTGCAGCAGCTCAGCCAGTCGCGCGCCGTTGCGCTCGACATGGAATCTGCAACCATCTGCACGAATGGTTTCCGTTTCCGTGTGCCCTACGGCACGTTGCTATGTGTGTCGGACAAACCGCTGCACGGCCAGCTGAAACTGCCCGGCATGGCGGATACTTTCTACCGCGAACGCGTCGACCAGCACTTGAAGATCGGCGTGCTGACGATGGAAAAAATCCGTGCGATGGGGGCAGGGCGGTTGCACAGCCGCAAGCTGCGCAGCTTTACCGAGGTTGCGTTCCTTTAAATTATTTCATGTTAAATAACTGAATATATTATATATTTTTAATATCAATTTGACATAACATATGATTTGGGTATATAAATGATCTCGTGAACGCTACTCGGCAGCGCGGTTTTCCGGTCATATTGTTTCTCGCCTGCCTCTACCCTTCGTTCATAAAACAGCCTCGAAAAACGAATTCAGGAGAGGTCTGCTTATGCTGAAATCCAACAATGTGCGTTTGCTTTTGAAAGACATCGAAAACATTACCCATGCTGTGCCGGTCAACGACGATATGACCGCGCAGTCCGGCCTTCAGGGAGAGTCGCTGGGCGACAGCCTGAACGATGCCAGGGATACGCTGGAGAGGTTAGGGGCAACCGAAAGCGTTTCGACCGTCAGAGCGGATGGCGAGCGATTTTTTGTGGCGAAAAGCATTACGGAGATTTTCACGCTTGCCGCGGACGCAGCGCGCACTGGTGCGCCGGTCGTTGACATGGCGAATGACAGCGGCGAACAAGCCATTGTGAGCAAGGCCGCTGCGGCCAAGCAAAGCCGGAAACGCTAACCCGACAAAGTATGCTCCGCTATTGCGCCGGCACACCCGCCGTTGGCGGGGCTATGCCCTGTTCGACCCTGCGTAGCTGTGCGGAGTGAAAATCATGTTGTAATTGATGCCGCCGCAATTACCCTTGATGGCGCGTATATTCGTGCTTCGTGCGCCAAGATCAATACTGTGATTTCAGTGGGTTATCAAATATTGACATAATGCTACAAACGTCGCACAATGCGCACAAATCAAACCAATAAAGGTGTGCGCATGTCCCAGCCCAAAAAATCCGTCGAACTCCGCAAGGGCGATTACGCCCGCGCCCTGACTGTGGCCGAACGGTTCAACGTGGCCGCCGGCGCACGCCCCAACCGCAAAGTGAAAGCGGTTCTGAAGGAAGCGGTCGAATTCACCGCAGGCCTGATCGCGCCGCTGAAGCAGGGCGAAAAAGTGCAGACGGGCAGCGCATGGCACGGCCCCGACGATTTTCTGGATGTGAAACTGGCGCAGGACATCGCGCGCAAAAAAGACCGCGTCGATTACCTGACCGGCAATGTCGATGTAGTTGTGCCGAAATATGAAGCCGACGCGATCGAGAAAATCCGCAAGGCGTTCAAACTGTCATCCGACAAACAGGCGGCAGGCCTTGCCATCCGCGTGTATCAGTCGGTCGCCGACGGGTTGTGGCGCGGGAACGGCTTTTCCTTCGAAAGCGCGCAAGCCCCCGCGCTGGACACCACCAAGATCCGCAACATCGTGACCGGCCCGCAAACGCCGTAATCAGTCCATCACGACAGACGCAAGTCCATTCAGCATTTTCGTCCAGCCGTTTTCGGTTTTTTCGGCGTGTTCTGGAAGCACGCCTTCATGCACGAGCGTGATCTGGCTGCCGTTGCCGTCGGGGGTGAAATCGAGTGTCACGCGGGTTTCTTCGGTGGAATATTTCGGCACGGCGAAGGTGAACACAATGCGGTCGGGGCGCTGCAGCTTTTCATACGTTCCGTTATGTTCCACATCCTCGCCGTTGCGCTTTTCGATGACTGTGAATTTCCCGCCTTCCTTCGCGTCAATCTCCACCTTTTGCATGTCGCCGTCGGGCGTTGAAAACAGGAATTTCGTCGCAATGGCGGGGTTCAGCCATGCGTCATAGATTTTATCAGGCTTCGACAGGAAACCGCGCGTCACGCGGACGGTTGTGCGCTCATCTGCCATTTTACTCTCCCCATTTATGCATCACGCTAACGCATAGAATGGCAGGACTGTTCGCGACAGAAAAGGGTATTTATGCGGGCTTGGGCACTGCAACGCCGCGATAGGGGCTTTGCGGCGGTTCTTCGGGCTTTGGCACATAGGCGTTCGCCTTGCCGATTTCTGCCATTTTCGCGAATTCCGCGGCGCGGTTGGCGACGATCTGCGGGGCGAGGTGCAGCATCTCGGTCAAATTCTTTTCGCGTCGCAGGGTCGCCAGTTCCTCGGGCGTGATGTCGTCGCGGCCGGGTTTCGCCTTGATGGTGGTATCCGCGCCGTGTTCGATCAGCGACAGCAAACGGTCTTCATCGCCCATCAGCACGGCAAGATGCAGCGCGGTATAGCTATGTTCGCCATCGGTTGCAATTTTGTTGAGGGTTTCCACGTTGCCGTCAATCAGGTAATCGACGAACGAACCATGCCGGCGCGACAGCGCAAGCGTCAGCGGCGTCCAGCCATTCCCGTAGTCTTCATGGCGGTTCGCGCCAGTGCCGGCCAGCTGCACGAACGCCTGAAAGCTGTTCCATTCCTGCGCGTGGCGCAGCGGCGAATGGCCATCTGCGCTTTTCCAGTTCAGGAAGTCTTTCGGATATCTTTCCGCGATGCGGTTCATTTCGGTGAGGTCTTCCTTTTCAATGGCATCGAAAAACTTTTCCTGTTCCTCTTCCCGTGTCGGTGCGTGATAGGGCTTGTGCGTTGCGCCCGTAAAAGCGTGGGTGAGGGAGTGGGAGAGCCAGTTGAAAGGGTTCATACAATCCTGCCGAGTTGTTGATATGTTAAGGGTATTATAGTACCCATATCCTGTCAAATGAACGCAGAATTATCATTATATTATAATGCCTTGTCATATATTTGACATATTCCAAAAGCTTGGGCATGATGGCGGCATTAAAGGAAAACCCGTAATGTCCGCAAACATCGATTCAATCACGACGCTCGCACAAGCCTTGGTCAAGACGCCAAGCCAGGCGGGCATCGATGCGCCGGACAGCGTGCTGCAAGTCACGCGCGATTTCGCGCGCGGCATCGGGCTTGAATTCACGACGTTGAAAGATACCAAAGGAAACGACGTCGCGCTGGTCGCGAAAATCGACGGCGCGCATCCCGGCAAGACATGGGCGGTGAATGCGACGCTGGATACCGCACCCGTCGGCAACAAGACGCAATGGAACAGCGATCCGTTTTCGGGCGAGATCAAGGACGGTCATCTGCTGGGTCGTGGCGCGGCGGATTCAAAACTCGCCGCCGCGATGTTCACGCATCTTGCCAATGACATGCAGGCGTTGAAGCAGGACATGCACGGCAGCCTGCTGCTGATACTGGACGCCGATGAACACACCGGAAATTTCGGCGGCATCAAGGCCGCGCTGGCGGCGGGGTATAAGCCCGACGGCATCATGATCGGCTATGCGGGGGATGATCAGGTTATCGTAGGCTCGCGCGGATTTTCGCGCTACGAAATCGAGCTGACGGGGAAGGGGGCACATAGTGGCGCCTCCGCACCGGCCGAGGATAACGCGCTGCTGCGCCTTGCCTCTATCGTTCAGGCGCTCACAAAACAACAGCCCCGAGCGCAGGATGATGTGTTCCAAAAACAGCCCAAGCTGACCGTGACCGAAGTATCCGGCGGCGATGGTTATGCTGTGGTGCCGTCGCGTGCGGTCGTGAAGGTGGATATGCGTCTGACGCCATCGTTTAACGAAGCTGCCGCAGACAAACATATCCGCAGCATCGTTGCAAAGAATGACCTGAAGCATAAAGTGCCGGAAACACGCGCGACAAAAATCACCAAAATTTCCGCCGAGCCACCGTTCCTGACCCCCGTATCATCGGATATGCGCCAGGCGCTTCGCACGGCGATCAAGGAAATCACGGGGCAGGATGCAAAGGAAGCCGTCTCCGGCCCGTCCAATATCGGTAATTTCATGGCGAAGCAGGGCATCGACGTGACGGCTGGCTATGGTGTGCCGGCAACCGGCGTTCATGCCGCGAATGAAAAGGCCAACCTGCGCGCGCTGCCGAAAATTTACGATGTCTATAAACGCACACTCGGCAGCTTGCTCAGGCTTTAAGCCAGCAAAAAGCCCCCGCTTGCACAGGGGCTTTTCTGACGTAGCGTCACTCTCCCAAAACTTTATGCGATAAGGTCGAGATACTGGCCGCGACGGTTGTCGTTACGTTTGTCGGCGGCGCGGGTTTCTTCCTTCTGCTCGAACACGACCTCTTGTGTGCGTTTCTGGTCATCACGCGCCTGAAGGCTGCGCTGGTTGCTTGAATTCTGGCTGCTGGCGGCAGGGGCTTCGCGGGGCTGCGTCTGTTCGTTACGCGCACGCGCTTCCTGCTGCTGCTGGGCGATGTTCGCCTGCTGTTGTAACTGTGCCGGGCTGGGGCCAGTGCCTGTGCCTACCGCTTCGACCAAATGGGTGTACTCCTATAAGTTACCTTCCATAGTAACAGTCAGAAGTTAAAATTATATTAAGCATGAGAATGGCTCGCAGATATCCACGCGTGGGGAATCGCTATTCGTGATAATGTCTGACTGCGGCAAATAATAAATCGCCTGATATCATCAATTTAAGGCATTTTTAATCATAGGTTAACATAATACAGATAGAATGGAGGTAAGGTGCAAATTTCCTCTGTGATAACGCCACACTTGGGGGTGTGGGGACGCTGCAGGGGAATTAGAGGGGTTACGTGGGGATGGTTTCCACTACATCCGGGGAGAGGGTGAACATCTTGGATCCGCAAGCGCTTTTGGAATGTGCTCAGGATACGTCGGAGGCTGGCCGCCAGAAATTGGCGAAGGCCGTGGCGAATTTCTTTGATGAACGCACGCTGAACGACTCCGAGAAAGACCTCGCGGGCGACATACTCCTGAACCTTGTTCGTCAGGCCGAGACAGATTTGCGCGAGGCGCTGTCGGAGCGTCTTGCCGTGCAGGCGAATATTCCGCCCGAACTGATTGTCTTCCTTGCTAATGACCAGATCAACATTGCACGCCATGTGCTGATGCACAGTCCCGTGCTCAACGATGTTGACCTTATCTATATCATCACATCCAAGGGACAGGACCATTGGCGCACGATTGCGCAGCGCGACAGCGTCAGCCCCGTCGTGGCCGACCGCCTGATTGATACCGGCGATACCGGAACCGTTTTAAACCTCATCGACAACCAGCGCGTGAATTTGCAGCGCAGCTCGATGAAGAAGCTTGTGAAATTTTCGCTGAAATCCGAAGAATTGCAGGCGCCGCTGCTGCGCCGCCCGGAACTGGACGCCGAAGTCGCAATCGACCTTTACATGGTCGTATCCGAAGCGCTGCGCAAGGAAATTTCGTCGAAGTTCGATCTGCCGGAACACATCATCGATCACGCCATCGAGGATTTGATCCACGAGCTCAGCAACGAAGCCAAGGGTCTGCGCAACTCGACGCCTGAAATGAAGGCGCTCGCGCGCCGCTTCAACGAGCGCAAGGAAGTTTCCGCCGACCTGATGATCAAGACGCTGCGCCGCGGGCAGGTCGGGTTCTTCCTGTCGCTCTTTTCCGAAAAAGTGGGGCTGGAGCCGGAGCATGTCGTCAAGCTGATCCAGAAAGATGCCGGCAAACCCTTCGTCGTCGCCTGCCGCTATACCGGTATGATGAAATCGGAATTCGCGTCGCTGTTCCTGCTGTCGCGTGGCATACGCACGGGCGAGAAGATTGTCGACCAGCGCGAACTGGCGATCGCGCTCAAGAATTTCGACCAGCTGAAGGATTTCGACGTCCAGCGCATTATGAAGACCTGGATCAAGTCGCCCGAGCTTATCTGAACATTTCCATCCTCTTAGCCCCTGCATTCGCAGGGCTCACATCGTATTGACATATTCTCTCCAGATGCTAAAACTGTTTACCTAATAAAAGCACCGGAGAAACCTATGTCGAACCCTCTCGCCAAAGCATGGCGCTACCTGCGCCGCGAATACCCCGACTCGTCTGCTGCCATGGCTATCGGCTTTACAGTCGGGGCAGGTGTGGCGACTGTTGTGACATTGGGCACGGCGGCGCCGCTGTTCATCATTCCGCTCGCGGGTGCGGGCGCTGCGGGCTTTGGCAAGCTGGTCACCATGGGTGAATGGGACCGCACATCCGAAAACTCCACATCGCTGAATGGCTTCAAGATTGTGGGCGACAAAAAAGACCTGTCGAGCCTGATCATGACTCAAAAACTGATCGACCGGAAAACCAGGAAACTGAAACACCTGCCCGAACTGCCCGAAAAACTGCGCCGCAATTTGCTGGCGCATATCGGCGATGTGCAGGGCGCGCTGGCGCGTGTGCGCGTCTATCAGGGTTACGGCGGCGATCAGGTAAAGGAATTTTCTTTCCACCGCGATTTCTTTGATGCGCGTGGCCGTGAAATCGAACAGGTCATCGCAACCGTGCGCTTCGAGCCCCTTGCCCCGTCACAGGCACCCGGCAAGACAGAAGTGATCGATGCTGCGCCCAAAAAGATTGCCCCCGCGCCTGCGCCCGCCGTGCTCGCCAACAACAACGCCACCACCGCCGCATTCGGCCAGTTGGCGAAAAAGGTGGAGGCGGTGGCCAAACGCGTGGACGAGCTTGAAAATCCCGCGCCCATCGCGCTGGACAAGCCCAAGCTGAAGCCGCGCCAGTAATTTAAAGAAGCTCTTTCACCGCATTGAACAACGCCGGGAAATCGCCGTCGCCGGTGCCGCAGGTGTATGATTTCAGCGCCGTGCCGCCATCGGTGAATTCCACCACGCCATATTCAAGGCCGGTGTTCACGGCGCACCGTTTATAACCGCCCGGTATCGTGCTGCGTGCCTTCACAACCATCTCGCGTAATTTTTCCAGCGTTTCCGGCGGCAGGCGGTCGAGGGAGGTTTTCAGCATCTTGTACGAATTGCGGTCGAACGCGCTTTTGATGATCGTGCCGTCGGAAAATACGTGCAACGCCTGCGTGCTGCCCGTTACAGGCTGGTAATAAGCGTGAAGATAAAACGCTTCTTCGGCGGGCGCGGCCTCAAAACCTCCTGCAACGCCATTAAGCAAGCCTTCAAAATCTGCAGGCGGTTTTGCCGATGACCAGATGCGGTGCGTTTCGCCGTCGAACAGGTACAGGTTGTTCGGGTCGGTGAAGCTGCCGCTGCTGTTTGCGTTTGCGGCAAAAAACTTGGTGACGGCTTCGAACGTTGTCTGCGTTGTCGCCTCATCCACACGGCGGACGTCAAAACCGGGATGCACTTCGTCATATTTTTCGCTGTCGATTTTTTTGCGGATCATGAGCCCGTTCGACAGGGCGAGATATTCGACAAAACAATCGGAGCCGGGGCAGGGCTTTTGTTCGCGCACAATCTCGAAATACTGTTGCTCCTGTTGCGCCTGCCTTGGTATCATCACCCGCGCCTGTGCAATGCCTGCAGCAAGAATGACAAACGCGAGCGGCAGGAGCAGGAATTTTCGCATCAGCTTGCCTTGCGCAACGCGGTTGCCTGTTCTTCCAGCGCCTTGACGCCGGGCAGGGTCTTGCCCTCCAGCCATTCAAGGAACGCGCCGCCAGCGGTCGAGACATAGGTCATTCTTTCTTCCACGCCGGCCTGCGCCAGCGCAGCGACAGTATCGCCGCCACCTGCCACGCTCACCAGTTTTTTTGCCTGCGTCAGGTCGGCGACTTTTTGTGCAACCGCAACCGTGCCGGCATCGAAAGGCGGGGTTTCAAACGCACCCATCGGTCCGTTCCACAGCACGGTTTTCGCAGTCTCCAGAACTTTATCGAGCGCCGCCACGGTGTCCTTGCCGATATCCAGCATCATGTCGTTGTCCTTGACGTTATCGACGGCAAGGTTGCGGGTTGGCGGGTTGGCTTTGAATTCGGTTGCGACGGTCGCGTCGACAGGCAGAAAAATCTGGCACTTGCTTGCCTTCGCCGTTTCCATGATTTTTAGCGCCTGATCCTTCATCTCGCGTTCGCACAGCGATTTACCGACGGGGTTATCGAGTGCCGCCAGGAATGTGTTCGCCATACCACCGCCCAGCACCAGCACATCAATTTTGGTGACGAGATTGTTGAGCAGGTCTATCTTGGTCGAAATTTTTGCGCCGCCCACGATGGCGATGACGGGGCGTTCAGGCTTTTCAAGCGCGGATGACAGGGCGTTCAGTTCCGCCTCCATCAAACGTCCAGCATAGGCGGGCAGCAGCGGTGCGATGCCATGCGTCGTCGCATGTGCGCGGTGCGCGCAAGAAAACGCATCGTTCACGTAAACCTGCCCCAGCATGGCGATGGCCTGCGCGAAATTCACGTCGTTTTTTTCTTCTTCTGGATAGAAACGCACGTTTTCCAGCAGGATAACGTCGCCGTTTTTCATGTCGGCAATAGCGGCCTTCGGCACCTCGCCAATGCAATCATCCACGAACAGCAGCGGCTTACCGTAGCGCTCTGACAATGCCTTGCCGACGGGGCGCAGGCTCAGCGCTGCGTCTTTACCTTTGGGGCGCCCGAAATGCGACAGGATGACCGTTTTTGCACCCTTGGCCGACAGTTCGACCAGCGTGGGCACAAGGCGGGTGAGGCGCGTATCGTCCGTGACCTTGCCATCCTGCATCGGCACGTTCAGGTCGGCGCGCAGCAGCACCACCTTGCCTTGCGGGTCGAGATCGTCGAGGGTCAGGAACTTGTTCATTTCAATTGCGTCCGTTGGTTGTCATTTAAGGGGAATGGATCGGAATTTGTCGGTGGCGGTCACAAGGGCTGCTGCAATCGTGGGCTCGAACGCGGAATGGCCCGCATCCGGCACCAGCACGAATTCGGCCTCGGGCCATGCCTTGTGCAGGTCCCATGCGGTTTCGAGCGGGCAGATCACGTCATAGCGGCCCTGTACGATCACGGCGGGGATGTGCCTGATTTTTTCCACGCTTTTCAGCAGGTGGTCTTCGGGCTTGAATTTGTTATGAAGAAAATAATGCGCCTCGATGCGGCTGATGGGCAGCGAATGGGCAGGGTCTTGCGCGTCCTCCACCATCTGCGGGCGGGGGATCAGCATGCAGCAGAAGCTTTCGAACGCGGCCCAGTGCTGTGCAGCCTTCAGCCGTATGTCGTAATTCTCATGGGTCAGTAGCTTGTAGAAATTGCCCAGCACATCCTTGCGCTCGTCTTCCTTCAGCGGCTTCATGAATTGCTGCCATGCGTCGGGATAGATCGCCTTGATACCATGCAGGAACCAGTCAATCTCCCGCTGCGTCATCAGGAAGATACCACGCAGGGTAAGCGACGCGACGCGGTTCGGGTGCGCCACAGCATAGGCGAGCGCAAGGGTCGATCCCCATGAACCGCCAAAGACATGCCATTTCAGGAAACCGAATTTTTCGCGCAGCATCTCGATGTCTTCGATCAGCAGGTCGGTCGTGTTGTTGCGCAGTTCGCCGGCGGGGGTGGACTGGCCCGATCCGCGCTGGTCGAAAATGATGATGCGGTAATGCGCTGGGTCGAAAAACTGGCGGTGCTTGGGGCTGGAACCTGCGCCTGGGCCCCCATGCAGAAACACCACGGGCGAGCCCGACGGGTTGCCGGACTGCTCATAGTAAATAGTATGAATGTCATCGACCTTGATAAACCCGGCGTCAAAAGTCATGAGTGGCGGGTAGGGGGCGGCCTGCAACTGTGAAGTGGTCATTTTTTCTTCGGCGGTGTGTAGTGCATGTCTTTTTCAACGCCCACGAATTCGATTTGTTCGGGATGCGTGATTTCGATCATCGGGCCGCTGTTGTCTTTCACCCACCCGCGCACGCGCAAGCGGTGGTTCGCCCAGCGCCACGGACTGAAGGAATAGTTCTGGTCGTCAAGGAACGAGTTACCAAGCGTCTGGTCCATGATAAAGGTGAAATCGGTCGCGGGATTGTCGCCATAGTTGAAATAGAACATTTCCTTCACAACCTTGGCGTTCTTCACGACGTCTTCGACCACCTGAAATGAATTCATTGTTTTATCCAGCACTGTCTTGGAATTCTTGACTGCAAAGGCGGGCGCAGCCCAGAAACCCTTTTTGCTGTTTCGGGCGATTGTTTCGTACTGGTACATCTTGCGTACAAGGTCGCGGTTGCGGGGCGTGCTGTCGACCCAGGCGAGGCCCTTCAGGACAAGATCAGCCTGTATCCATACGTTTTCGTCGGTCACCATGTGGCCGGCGATATTGCCGAAGCGGTCGTTTAGCATCACGCCCGGAAAGTCGCGTTGATAGACGCCGACTTTTTTGCCAATAAAGGTTTCCTTCATGTATTCGAGCGCCTTGCCGTCATAGACGACCGGAATGCGCACGTTGATGAGGGAATAAACTTTACCATCTTCAAAACGGATCAGGTTCGTCTTGATGATTTCCTTGATTGTGCCGACCGCGACAAGGTTGAGGTCTGTCGGTGCGGTGGTGACCGGGATATACGCTTTTCTACGGATGAAAGGGTTTGTGTCTGTCTCCGCCTCGGTTCCCTGTTTTTTATCAGGCACCACGAAGTCGTCTGCGGCAGCGATGCGCATGGCGAAGGCAAGGGAGAGGGCGAAAACGGCGGCCATAAAGCCGTAGAAGATGCGATTTTTCATGAATTAAAGTTATCACGAACGCGCATATAATGACAATATAGCCGCCGTATTTCGTTAACCTGTTTCAAGCCGGTTTTATGCGGTTTCGAACAGAGATCGTGCGTCAAGGCCGGCATCCTGTACTTTTATGAGAATTGCCGATTTGAGCTTTTCCATCGCGCGTTGCTCCAGCTGGCGGACACGCTCTTTCGAGATGCCGAGCTGTTTCCCTAAGTCTTCCAGGGTCACAACGTCGTCGTTCATGCGGCGTTCCTCGATGATCGTACGTTCACGGTCGGACAACTCGCCCAAGGCCTGGTTCAGCCAGTTAGAGCGGGTGGAATTATCCTTCATGCCCATAACGACTTCTTCGGGGTTCGCGGTTTTGTCTGCCAGCAAATCCTGCCATTCGTTGTCGCCTTCTTCACCGATTGGCGCGTTCAGGGATTGGTCGCCGCCATTCATGCGGGCTTCCATTTCCAGCACTTCTTTCTTGGCGACGCCGAGTTCGGTCGCAATCGCTCCGACGGCTTCGTCATCAAGGAAGTCGCGTGCCGACTGGCCGCGGATCTTCGCGCGCAAACGGCGCAGGTTGAAGAACAACGATTTCTGGGACGCGGTCGTGCCGGTGCGCACGATAGACCAGTTGCGCAGAACATAGTCCTGAATCTGTGCGCGGATCCACCACGTTGCATACGTCGAAAAACGGTTTTCGAGCGCGGGTTCAAAGCGTGCGGCTGCTTCCATCAGGCCGATATTGCCTTCCTGTATGAGGTCGCCCATCGGCAGGCCATAGTTTTTAAACTTGGCTGCTATTGCGATGACAAGGCGCGTGTAGGAGCGGATCAGCTCGTGCAACGCTTTCTCGTCCTTCTTGTCTTTCCACAGGCGCGCGAGATTTAACTCGTGCTCGCGTTCCAGCATCGGCTCATCCATCGCCTGGCGGATGTAGCGGAGGTTCGCTTGTTGCGTCGTGGGATCGTCAAGGTGAGCCATTGTAGCCCTTCTTTCTTTCTGTACCCGTTATGTGGTGGCTGGGTGATGTTAGCGACAATTCGTTACTTTTATATGTCTTGTACGCTGGCCGGCCTCAACCGGATCACCCATCCTTATATTATCCGAACTTCGTTAAAGAACCTGCAAAGGCTGTGCCTATTTAATATCCTGAAAAACATAGGAATTACAGGATATACGCTGCGCCGCAGCATTGTTTCGTTTTTGCGTTGATTATATTTCATAAGTTACCTAAACTAGGGCGCAGTGCTCTCATGTTATCCAACGTATGGATGACAATAGAGTCCACGAAATATATTCGGAAATCCTGCGAAAAAGTTACCGCTGACGGGGAATTATTTGCCGCCACAGTTATGCGGCAAACATCTCGATAATGTCGCCGGTTGATGACATTTGCGCGCAGACGAGTTTACCGCCATGTCCGCAACCGCCATCTAGGCTGATGGATGCCGTGCCGATATGGATACCCTTATGGTCGGGATCGTGTCCCCGCACAACGGCCTTGAACGGCGCATAGGGCTGCATGCTATTGAAGTTCTTGCTCGCCCACCAGAATTCGTCGCCTTGATCGGTAAAGGGGCGGGCAGGGTTGATGCCCGCATGGACGAACAGGATATTGTTGTCGTTGCTGGATTTATGCTCGGTAAATGCTGCGCGGCGCAGGATGGAGAAAAACTGCTCGTGCCCCGGCATGTCGCGTATTTTCTGCTTGAGGTTGTTTGACCAGCGCGTCAGGCTCATCGTGCCTTCGCGCGCAACGCGGCGCAGTTCTTCCAGCGACGAGCCGTAACCCGCCAGCATGCTGTCGAGCCCCGCATTGTGCTCTGCCATCCATTCCACCACTTGCGAGGCGTTGGGGGCGAATTGCAGCTGCAGGATCTTGCTCCACACTTCTTCCTGCTGGCCGCGCAGGTACACGATGTCGTCGGCCTGAACGCCTTCCTTGGCCATCAGGCTGCGGCGGAAATAGAGCAGGTCGTCCATGGTCGCAATGGCATTGCCACGGGCACCGCCAAGATAATTGCCGGTATAGACCAGGCGGTCGCCCGGCTCGAACTTCTCGTAGATCGTCTTGTGAATCGCCTGCAACTGGCCCACCGCACCATGGATGGCAGAAATCGTCCAGATGCGTTTGGGCTGGCCCAAGTTGCTGAATTTATTTTTAAAAGACATGGCCTTCGCTGCGATTGATTTCGTTGAATATACGCCTTTTTCCCACAATCGGAAAGGCGGAGTTTAAGTCTTTGACATAATCATTAATGGCTGGTACGCTTGATCGTTTCTGAATGACAGGATGACCAGACAAGTGGCCACTTCGCCTTCATTTAACAATGCCGCTTCTCCGTATACCGAGGGCGATATTGCCCGTTTAACCGACCTGGTGCGTTACAGCACCAAGGAGGCGGTGAGCGCATTCATCATCGAAAAAGGTGATGCCGTGGCGCATGTGCGCGACAAAGACGGCAAGACGATGATCCAGCACGCGACCGAAACGGGCCGCACCGGCGTGATCGATGTACTGATTCAGCGCGGCGCGAATGTGGATGCGCCCGACAATAACGGCATGACGCCGCTGATGTCGGCGAGCCTGCGCGGCTTTACCAAAATGGTGCAGTTCCTGATCGAGCAAGGCGCCAATATCGATGCACAGGATAAAAAGGGCCTGACACCCCTGATGCATGCCGCCTATCATTCGGCGAAACGTAACGAAGTCCCGATGATGTCGGCACGCAAGAAGGCAACGATTTCTTTTCTGCTATCCAAAAACGCGTCGCTGGATGCCGAAGACAGCGCGTCTCGCAATGCCGAGGAACGCGCGCAGAATGGGCGGAACAAGGATGCCCTGCGCCTTTTGGTTGACGAACGCAAACGCCGCATGGATATCGTGGCAAAACAGAAACAGGAAATGCGCGAGACTGTGGAACTACTCCGCACGGGCACGACCGGCATGATTGCTGCACCCCGCACCGCGGTCTTCAAGCGCCCGCCGCAGATTTAATAAAATGAAAGCGGATAAACCCAGCGCGACCGCCATCCTGATCGCACGTTCGCAAGCCATGCTGGCAGAAACGCATAGCTGGGCGGTGGACGAAGCATATAGATGGTATTACGAACGTTTTGTCGAAGAACTCGGTGGCGCATTCTATTCGCCCGTTGTCGATATGCTCGCCGCCATGTTCAGCTTCAGCACCAAGAGCAAGCATGTATTTACGCGCAAATTTAACGGGCATATTTTAAAAACGATCGAGCGTTGCAGTATCCCCGGCCTTTACCTGCATTTCGCGCTGCGCAAAAAGCTGATCGAAAGCATTGCGCAGGGCGTGATTGAAAGGGGCGCGGTGCGGCAGGTTGTTGTGATCGCCGCAGGTTTTGATCCGCTGGCCGCAACTCTGCATAAAACCTATCCCGATATCAAGTTTTTTGAAATTGACCATCCGGCAACGCAGGCGGTAAAAAAAGCCGCCCTGACCGACGCGGGCGCGAATTTGTTTTTCTGCCCTGCAGACCTTACAAAAACCGGCATCGCCGATGCGCTTGCTCCTGCCGGATTTAACGCTGGCCACCCGACGGTTTTTATAGCGGAGGGCATCACGATGTATCTGGATGCGAAACAGGTAGATAAATTTTTCGCAGGCATCCGGGCATCGGCGCAGCACCCGGACAGCATTGCGATCTTCACCTATATGGCGCGCTCGCCGCTGGGCGTGATCGGTTTCGACAGCCAGACATGGATGGCGCGTCTGTGGCTGCAGCTGAAGGGGGAGCCGATGAAGTGGGGCATCGAGCCGGAAAACATCCCCACGTTTTTAATGGCGCGCGGCTTCACGCTCAACCGCGACCATACCGCCGCCGATTTGTCGGCGCGTTTTATGCCCGTCAAACAACTGCCGGGCGGTCATGCGCCACGCCTGGCGAAGGGGGAAAACATTTGTTGGGCGAGCGTCACAAATCCCTGATATCGCGCATTTTTTCATAGTTTGACATAAGAAAAATCGCTTGCTAGTCTCGTCCTGTTCCAACATGAATGAGCGGTTACGATGCTGAGTGACAAATTCAACAACGCCGTTACCGAAGGCCTTGATCTGCGCGATCTTGGCGAGCTGATGAGCGCTGCGTCGGATGGCGATATCGCGGGCATCCAGAAATTTATCGACAAACACGGCCGCGAAAACCTCGACGGCGTGCGCGGCGAACCCATCGGCTATACCGCGCTGATGTGGGCGTGCAAGGCGGGGAATGTGGCGGGCGTGATGTATATGCTCGATAACGGATCAAGTCTCGAGCGTCCCGACATGAACGGCGATACGCCTGTCATCATCGCCGCATGGATGGGCCGCACCGAACTGGCGTTGGAGCTTCTGAAACGCGGCGCGGACGACAAACGCCTTAACAACGCGGGATTGAATGCCAGCGCCAAGGCCGAATTGCACGGTCACATCGAAACCGCGGAAGCCATCAACAAATTCCGCATCGATCGCGACCGCGCGCATCGCGACGCGATGGAAAAATCGCGTGAAGTCCTGAAAAAAGGACTACCGCAGAAGCTGTGCGCGCAATTGGCGAAGTTCAAGATAAGCGGACGCAAACCCGCGCAGCAATAATTTTAAACTGAAAATTTGACCTTGGCTGTCGCGGATTTTGGCGGCGATGCGGGCTGTTCCATTTCCACGGGGGCAGGGGGCGGAACGTTGCGGGCGGCGGCTTCGGCCTCTGCCGCGCTGATATGTGCGCGACGTGCATATGCTTCGATGCGCGCGTCTTCGGCCCGTTTTTCTTTGTCGCGCTTGGCTTCTTCCTCTTCGCGCCTGCGACCACGATGGGCGCCGGCGATCAAGGCGGCGCTGAGCAAGCCTTCCAGTAAGGCGGCACCAATGCCGCCAATCACTTCTTTACCATCATGCGCCTTGTCTGTCGAACGTGCGATATCGACGGTCTGGGCAACATAGCTGTCGCTCACCTCCGCCATCGGACGCGGCTTGCCGATGATTTCATCGCGGAAGGTGAGGGCATCGGTCATGGGCGCAAGGAATTTGTTGATGGTACTGAGGTTCTTTTCCTGTGCGGCATAAAAAAGTTTCTGGTACAACGCGTCCGCCTTCGCTTCCGACAGGGTGGGGTTGAACCAGATTTCGCGCCGGTAATCGGTCAGGCGCTTCATTTGCGCTTCCATGTCGCGGTCGTATTGTTCGCGGGTGTCGTTCAGCTCGTTTATCTGGCTCGTGACGGAGCCTGTGTTTTTGCCAAGGTTACCTTGTGCACTGTTGATCGAGCTCAGGGTGAAATCCAGCTTCGCCTGTTCGCGCAAAATATCGCGCGCCATATTTTCTACCTTCGTCTCTGCAGCGGAAGTCGCTTCATAGCCGCTCACAGGGGGCACTGCAGAGTGATATTCTTCAAGCCCGCCATAGGTCGCGATCCCTGTCGATAACGCAAGGCCGCCCGCCAGTATGGCTGTTGCGGTGTGCGATGCGACGCGGTTGAAAATGCGCTTGATGGATTTGGCGGCAGACATAAATCGGCTCCTCACTCGGTTCAGGAGGAGGTTACGAAATTTGACAGGATTCTGTCAATTAAACTATTGTTTTTCTGTGCGTTTCTTAAGGATTTCAGCCGCTTGCGCTCTGGCTTCTTCTTCGGAAGGTGTGGGTATGCCATAGCCTGCCATCCTGGCCCAGATGATGACTTCCGATGCGCTGGGGTCTTCGAAGCCGGCGATTTTTAATTGCTGGATTTCATACGCGGCATTCATCGCGGAAATGTTGCCTTCCGAATACTGTTTCAGGATCGGGTAGAATTTTTTATCGGGCTGTGGGGTTTCGATTGTCATGGGCTGGGCGCTCGCATGCTGACCTGGAATTTCATGTTCTTGTCGCTGCGCGTGGGCGCATTGCTATGTATCTTATCCCAAACTGCCTCGGCATCCTTCACAAATCCGATGCCTTCGCCCGCGATCAGGAAGGCGCGGGTTGAGACAGCAACGACATCCGCATCCGGCTGCATACGTTCAAGCAGCTTGCGCGTGTCGTTATCCTCGTACACCACAATCGCGGAATTCGCGTCCTTCAGCCCGCCGTTTTCAATCCATTCGGCAATCGCGTGTTCGCCCGCATTCTTGACGCGGAAATAGGGGTCTGTCTGGCGTTCCGTCATAGTGACCAGCCCGATATCGGTGTCGATGATATCCAGCCTGCCCTTAGCCTTCATAGCGTCTATCCATGCGGAAATTTCTTTGCCGCCGGGGCGGTCGGGGCGCGCGGCTTCGATGCGGACGATATCGAGGATCTTGAACTGGAAATGGTCACTGGCTGCGGTCAGCACGTCCAATGCCCCGCCAAGCGCGAGGGTAATGAGCGGCCCTGCATCGACCACGCAAAAATCGTGTTTTTCCATTATTTCCCGCCAGAAAGAAATTAACATAATTATTATAGGTTAATCGGCTTATATTCGTCAAGATTAATGAGTAATATCAGCACTTAATGACAATGGAACGATTGATTGTACCATAATGCGAGTCGTGACGCGACAATACAGTATATTGCCAGGCGGCGAGTCGAAATATACCATTGTTATCAGCCTGTTATATTTTTTGCGTTGAATGCTGCACTGCAGAAGAGTAAAAAAGGACATGCACCGCCTCTTAGCGCTTTTCCGCTGTTTCGTACGGAAATCCCTCCTGGCCGCGATGCACTCCAGTTTTAAAAATTGAAAGAAGAGCAGCGATGGCGAGCGGCGGGGCATTGGTAATTCTATTGGATGAAATCGCGACCATGGTAAAGGTCGCGGCGGAAAAGACCGACAGCGTCGCCGACAAATCCCACGTCAAAAAAGACGACGACAGTTATACCGAGAAGCGCGACATGTCGATCCTGATCGACGTCGCCAAAGGTTCGTTGAAGAACAAGGCCATTCTGGTTCCCGCCGCGCTTGCCGTGCATTTGCTGATGCCGTGGGCGGTGATGCCGATGCTGGCCGCAGGCGGCGCATATTTCGCCTATGAAGGCATCGGCAAGATGAAGGCGTTGTGGACAGGTGAAGACAACCACCATCACGCGCCCGTCGATATTCCGGGAGAAGACGCCGCAACCGCTCGCGCCCGCAAGGTCAAAAGCGCAATCAAGACCGACATGATCCTGTCGGGCGAAATCACCGCCGTCACGATGGCTGCGACGCTTGCGCTGCCGTTTGCGACGCAGGCAATGGTCATGGGCGGCGTCGCCATTGGTGCGACCGCTGGCGTTTACAGCATCATTACCGCGATCATTAAAATGGAAGACGTCGGCGCGTGGCTGGCATCGCGCAAAAGCGACAGACTGCCGTCGAAAATTGCGCGCCCCATCGGTCGCACCATCCTTGCCGGCAAGCCGCATGTCATGAACGGCATTTCTGTTGCGGGGGGCCTCGCTATTTTCATGGTTGGCGGCGGATTACTATTCCACGGCATTCCGGTGGCGGGCGATTTCGTCAACAACACGATTTCAAATGTGGTTTCCAGCCAGTATATGCACAGCCTTGTGAAACTGGGCGCATCATTTGCGGCGGGCGTCACGACCGGACTGGTCGCAAAACCGATCGTGCGTGTGCTGGAAAAACCCGTGAAGAGCGCCTATGCCTTCCTGCGCCAGTGGGTGCCGGAAGTATTCACGATACGCGGCAATAAGCCAGAGCCTGAAACGCCCAAGCCGGTTGTGATGCCTGAGATTCAGGTTCAGTTGCCGTTAGCCGAAAAACCGGCGTTGGTGGATACCGAAATTAAACAATTCTTTGATGCCGTCGCCGCCCCGAAAACTGTGCAGCAATGGCCGGTTCATGAACAGAATGTCTGGAACATCAAGCTTGCCGCGAAGTCTGATAACCCGCAGCCATAAAATAATCCGCACATAAAAAAACGGCCCCCGAAACCGGAGGCCGTTTTTTTTAATCTTTGGCGAAAGGATTAAGCGACGTTCGAGAGGACTGCTTCCAGTTTCTCGGCGGCTTTCTTTTCGTCGATCTTTTCGATCGCGGCGACTTCGCGTGCAAGACGCTCCAGCGCAGCCTGATAGATCTGGCGTTCGCTGTAGGACTGTTCGCTTTCGTCGGTGTCCTTGCGGAGGTCGCGGAGGACTTCTGCAATCGCAACGGGGTCGCCCGAGTTGATCTTTGCTTCGTATTCCTGTGCGCGACGGCTCCACATCACGCGGCGGGTCTGGCTGCGGCCCTGCAGGGTCGCGAGCGCGTCCTTCAGGCGGTCCTTGGAGGACAGCTTGCGCAGGCCGGAAGACTTCACCTTGCTGATCGGCAGCTTGAGACGCATACGATCTTTTTCGAAGCAGATGGTGTAAAGGGTAATTTCCATACCTGCGATGGTCGTCGTTTCGACGCCTTCGACATAGCCGACGCCATGGGCGGGATAAACGACGAAGTCACCGGTGGTGAAATCGAGTTTTTCTGGCTTCTTGGCGACCGGAGCGGCCACGGGGGCTACAGCGACCGGAGCCGGGGCAGCTTTTTGAACTTGAGGTGCGGGTTTTGCTTTCTGCACGGGGGGGGCGACCTTCATGGTCGTCTTGCCCTTGACCGTCACTTTAACGGCGGTCGCGGTCTTCTTGACTGCGGCGGGGGCGGGTTTTGCCGCGGCGGGCTTCTTGGTGGTGCCGGTGGTCTTTGCCTTGCCTTTGGTGATCTTCGCCATGGTGCCTCTTTTCTATAGTAAGGTCCCGGGATGCGCAGGACGTATTTAACAGAATACTTGGATATCGGACGCACTTACGTCATTTAAAAAGACTGTACAGGAAATGCCATAAAAGGACAAGTCAAATCTTAAAAAAGTGTTAAAAGTCAATAATCTGACAGTGCCTTACAGTGGAGTAAGACATCGTGAATCCTCAAGATTCTTTCAAAAATTTTCCCACAAATTATTGATATTGCTGTGGATAACTTTAATCGCCATCGCCGGGTTCGGGGCTGAACAGGGACATCTTCTCGGGCGTGTCCTTAAACTCCTCGGCTTCGGGCAAAGCGGGCTTTTTCTTGGTCAGGTTGGGCCAAGGGCCGGTCGAAAACTCGCGGTTTAGCTCGAGGAACGGCTCTCCGCGGGGGTCAATATCCGTAACAATAGCGTCAATCGGGCATTCGGGGATGCAGACGCCGCAATCGATACATTCGTCAGGGTTGATGACGAGCATGTTTTCGCCCTCGTAGAAGCAGTCCACGGGGCAGACTTCCACGCAGTCGGTATATTTGCATTTAATGCATACGTCTGTGACGACATAGGTCATGGCTGGAGTTTCACCCTTTTAGTCAGGGAGTTATATACGCTTTTCAAGCTGGCGGTTCAAGTCGGCTGTTAAGCGGCCTTGGGCGCCGTCTGGGTCTGCGTCTGGGGTTTGGACAGGTGGTTCGCAAGGCTCGATGCGCCTGCTGCCAGCAGATGGGTGATCCCGCCCTTGAACAGCCCCGCCGCCTTGCCAAACGCCGCAACCGCAACGCCCGTCACAAAGAAGGTCGCTGCCGCAGGGGGGGCGATCAGTATGGAGGGGGTCGACAGGGCGACCAGCGCCGCGCCAACCACCATCGAAGGCACTGACACCACACGCTCGACAAAGCGCGCCGCGCGGTTGAACTGGATCGAGTTGCTGTCACCGCCGAGCGTGTACTGGTGCGAAGGTTTGCCGGCAAGCCAGTTGAAAACGTCTTTCATCGATCCGCGCTCCTCAAAGATTGAAACCTGAGGGGATCATAGCGGTGCGATGCGCCGAAGTGAATAGACGATTAAGTTGCCATATCAACCGGTGGCGGAAATCTTCTCGATCAGCTCGCCCTTGATCGTTTCAGCCTTGTCGTTGTCGATCTGGCAGGTGCCGACGGCTTTGTGACCGCCGCCGCCGTATTCGAGCATCAGCGCGCCGACATCGAGTTTTGAGGTACGGTTGAGTACAGATTTGCCGATGGCAAAAACCGTGTTCACGCCCTGCTTGCCGGGCAGGATATGCATCGAGATATTCGCATTCGGGAATAGCGCGTACACGGTGAAGCGGTTCGTCGTGTAAAGCTCGTTCTCGTGGCGGTAGTCGAGCACGACGAGATTGTTTTTCACTTCCGCGCATTTCATGATCTGGTGGCGGGCGAGCTTGCTGTGCTCGGCATACATACGCACACGCTCGGCGACATCCTGATGGCGCAGGATATCGTTGATGTCGCTGTTCTTGCGCAGGATTTCGATCAGTTCATACATCAGCTGGAAATTGTTGATGCGGAATTCCTTGTAGCGGCCCAGGCCAGTGCGGTTGTCCATGATGAAGCCCAGCAGGATCCAGCCCTTCGGGTTGATGATGTCGTCATGCGTCACATCGGCGGAATCGATTTTATCCGCTGCGTTCAGCAGTTCCTGCGAGATGTTCGGGAATTTTTCCTTGCCGCCATAATGACGATAAATAACATGCGCGGCGCTGGGGGCTGTCGGGTCGTTGATCAGGTTCGGTTGCGGCTCTTTCGTGCGCTGCAATTCGCTGGCGTGGTGGTCGAATACGAGATGCGCCTTCGGGTGATAGGGCAGGTTCGTGATGATGTCGTTGTCGGTGATTTCGACGAGGCCATCCTGCATGTCTTTCGGATGCGCGAATTTTACGTCCTCGACCATGCCGAGTTCTTTCAGCAGCACGGCGCAGACGATGCCATCCAGATCGGCGCGGGTAACGAGTCTATGTTTCTTATCGGTCATGGTTTTCCCCTTATCACCAAAATACCCTTGAAAAGTAAAAAGAAAATTAATGCCTAATTCGCCAGCATATCGCGCAGGCGATACCAGCTCATGCCCGCCACGAAAACGGGACGTTTCAACAGGTTTCCACCCGGGAAATCCTGATGTTTGACGCGGGCAAAGACGTCGAAGCGTTCCGCATGGCCCGCCACAGCCTCCGCCACCACCTTGCCGAGGATGTTTGTGGCAACCACGCCCTGACCGCCGAAGCCATGTGCATAATACACATTCTTCGACAGCCGCCCGAGGCCGGGCAGACGGTTGATGGTGAATTCCAGCGGGCCGTACCAGCAATGATCGATTTTTGTGTTCGCCAGCTGCGGGAAGATTTTGAGCATGCGTTCGCGTAACCGGTGGTCCTCGCCCGGCATGTCCATATCGCTGTAATTGCAATTGCCGCCGAACAGCAAGCGGTTGTCTTCGGACAACCGGTAGTAATCCATGATGAAACGCGCATCGGATACCGCCACATTGCGGCTCATGATGCTTTTTGCCATTTCTTCGGTCAGAGGTTCTGTCGCAATCACATGCGCCGCGGCTGTAATGGAGCGGCGCGTCAATGCCTCGGTACCCTTCGCCTTGATGGCGCCGCCGAGGATGACGAATTTCGCTCTGACTTCACCCTTCGCCGTACGCACCTTCGGCGTGTCGCCGTGGATAATCTCGATCGCGCGGCTGTCCTCATATATACGGCAGCCTTTGGCGACGGCGGCGCGGGCGAGGCCTTGCGCGTAATTATAGGGGTGGAAATGCCCACCGACTTCGTCCAGCTGCCCACCTATATATTGTGGCACATGGACGATGCCTTGCGTTTCGGCGGCGTCCAGTATCCGCATTTCTGGGTAACCCAGCGCCGCCCAGCCTTCGCTGTCGTCTTTCAGGTCGTTCATCTGGCTGGGTTTATAGGCCGTGACCAGCACGCCCGGCTTGAACGCGCAGTCGATATTGAAATCCTGAATGCGCTGTTTGATAAGGCCGATACCCTCGACCGTGACGTCACTCATCAGCTTCGCATCGCCTTTGCCGTACTTGTCGATCAGGTATTTGGGTGATTTCGGGAAGCCGCGCTGCATTTGGCCGCCGTTTTTGCCGGAGGCGGAGTAGGCGATTTTGTTGATTTCCAGAATAATGACCGAGAATCCGCGTAAACTGAGCTCAAAAGCGGCTGAAAGTCCCAAAAAACCGCCTCCAATTACACAAATATCGCAGTTGACGGCCTCTTGCAGAGAACCTAGAGTCGCGGCATGCGCATTTGCCGAGATTTGATACCACGGCGTACGAAAACGGACTGAAATGTCGGTAATGTTGCTCAAAATTATGTAACCCTCAGGAGCCTTTCATGGACAAGCTAGAAGAATTCATCCGGGAACACAAGATTACCGAGGTGGAATGCCTTGTTCCCGACATGGCCGGCATCGCGCGCGGCAAGATCATCCCCGCCGACAAGCTGCTACGCATCCTGCGGGAACGCGGCATGCCCTTGCCGGAATCCGTGTTCGCCCAGACGGTCACGGGCAACTACCCCGATGACCTCGACGAGCATATCAGCCCGACCTATGGGGATGTGTACCTGACCCCCGACGAAGCGACCGTCCGTTTCGTCCCCTGGTATCAGGAACCGACCGCCCAGATCATCTGCGATGCGTTCTATTCCGACGATACGCCCGTGCCGCTGTCCTCCCGCCAGCTGCTCAAGATGATCGTGAAGGAATACGATAAACGCGGCTGGCAGCCGGTTGTGGCGCCCGAGCTTGAATTCTATCTCGTCGCCGTCAACACCGATCCCGACATTCCCCTGCAGCCGCCCGTCGGCCGCACCGGACGTCAGGAAATCGGTCGCCAAGCCTACGGCATCGACGCCGTCAACGAATTCGACCCCGTGTTCGAAGACGTCTATGAATATTGCGAAAAGCAGAATATCGACATCGACACGCTGTCGCACGAAGCGGGCGCGGCGCAGATCGAGGTCAACTTTAACCACGGCGATCCCGTGGAGGCGGCAGATCAGGCCTTCCTGTTCAAGCGCACCTCGCGCGAAGTCGCGATCCGTCACGGCGTCTATGCGACGTTCATGGCGCAGCCGATGCAAACGGAACCCGGTTCCGCGATGCACATCCACCAGTCGGTCGTCAGCAAGAAAACCGGCAAGAACCTGTTCGCAACTGACAGCGGCGCCGACAGCGCGTTCCTGCGCCATTACATCGGCGGGCTGCAGCGTTACCTGCCTTACGCGATTCCGCTGTTCGCGCCGAACGTGAATTCGTACCGCCGTTTTGGCCACAAGGAAACCGACAGCCCCATCAACGTCGAATGGGGCCTCGACAACCGCACCGCCGGCCTGCGCATCCCTGTGTCAAAACCCGAAAACCGCCGCGTTGAAAACCGCCTGCCGGGCGCGGATGGCAACCCCTACCTCGTCATCGCCTCCACGCTCGCCTGCGGCCTGCTTGGTCTCATCGAGGAAATCGAGCCGTCCGAACAGATCAAAGGCAGCGCCTATAAAAAAGGCCACACGCTGCCGGGCAGCCTGACCGACGCGCTGAAAAAATTCAAATCCTGCAAGCCGCTCTCCAACCTGCTGGGCGAACGCTTCGTCAAAACCTACGTCGCGATCAAGGAAGCGGAATACAAAGTGTACAACACCGTGATCTCGTCATGGGAGCGGGAGAACTTGTTGCTGAACGTTTAATCCCTCTGTCATCCCCGCGATATATGGCATCTCGCAAGTGACATTGAATTCATTCGATGATTCGACGCTGAATTTTACTGGGCAGGAGTTGGGCAGACGAAGACGCCCAAAACCGTCAATTTCTTAGCTAACTTTAGCGAATTCGCGAACCAGCGCAAGACCGTATCTTTTCATCAAGCGCTTGCCGCGCCGCGAA
>JBBRVE010000014.1:0-48179 GCA_038247245.1 Bdellovibrionales bacterium
ATCGGCGATCTGCTGCGCGAAATCAGCACGCTGAAGCAGATGGACGAATACGGACGCGCCGACGATGCCATCCGCATCGAGCCGCATCTGATGCGGGACATGCGCTTTGCGCTCGGCGAAATCGTGAACGACGTGCTGAAGGGCAATATCGAGGCTTATCCCAAAATGCTTGGCGTGCGTCATATGCTGGAGGAAACCGGCATCGAAATATCGCCCAATATGAAGATATACCTGAACCGCGCAGAAGACGCGGCGGCCGCCCCCGCCAAGCTATCCGCCGAACAGGTGGAAGCACGCCGCGAAGGAGAGGTGCTGGTGCGCGAAAAGCCCGAGCGCGTGAAGGGCGAAGGATTCAACGATTACAAAGACCGCGTGTTTGCGTGGTACGACACCAATAACAAGGACGCAACCGAAGCGCAGCAGCGTGGATTTTCACACGCGCTGTTCGATACGCTGTATCGCGACGCGCAGCAGGCCTATGCCGTGCGCACGCTCGACGCCATGGCGATCAACCACGATCCTGCAAAACTGGAACGCATGCTGGCGCAGGACACCTCCTGGGGTTTGAGCCGCAGCATGGGCGCGATCCAGCATATCGAATACGACCTTGATACCGTGCATTCCAAAGCCGGATTTAAAATGCCGGAGGTCAGAACAACGCCCACGGTCGAACATAAATTCACCGTCTCGCGCGCAAAGCCGGCGGCGTAACACTTCCTTATCCCGCGTAATGCCAGTCGTAACCTTCGCGCACGATGCAGGCGATCTGCTTGTCGTCCTCGACATACAGCTCGACCCATTTGCCGGATTTGCGGCTGACATACCACATATGCACATGGTCGTCGCTGTCGATGGCATCGGCGAGGTAGGCGAGTTTATGCTCGGTCATCAACCGCTTGGCCATGTCGCCCACGGGGGCGCAGTCGCGGGGCGGGGCAGGGCGGGTGACGGCATAGGCGGCGACCGACAGGCTGGCGGCAAGGGCAATCCCGAGCGCCAGATATTTGACCTTGAACGCCATATTGACCCCGCCAACTGTTAAGATATAACAAGGATACTGCGTTACGATTAATAAGTCCATTCAGGAGGTTTTTTATGCTGCCGCGCTCGTTCTACTTCGTCCGCCACGGCGAAACCGACTGGAACAAGAACGCCCGTATCCAGGGTCATACAGATATCCCGTTGAACGAAACCGGACGCACGCAGGCCGAACACGCGGTCAAGGTTCTGACCCGCCTGCCGATCGACCGCATCATCGTCAGCAATCTTTCCCGCGCCTATGAAACCGCGTCGATCATCAATGCCGGTTTGCAAAAACCGCTGGTAGTGGATGAAGGCCTGAAGGAACGTAACTACGGCGCGTTCGAAGGCAAGGCGGTCGAGGAAATGGAAAACCTGAAAAGCGAGCTGGTCGCGCGCGGCCTGCCGCCCGAAGAAAACGGCTATCCGTGCCCGCCCGACGGCGAGCCCTACGCCAAATTCCGCGAACGCACCATCGAGGCGTTCCACCGCAACCTTGAAACCTATGCAGGCGAAAACATTCTGTTCGTGGCACACGGCGGCGTCTATCGTGTTTTACGCCGCTGCCTGTTCACCGAACTCGACCACAGCGCCAACGTCCAGCCTTTCCATTTCAACAAGGCCGATGACGGCTGGCTGCTACATCATTTGAAGTGAAAAATTCACCGCGGAAGCATCATTACGTCTCGCAAATGATTTTGCGGCAGTTCTGCAATCCCGCAGGGAGACTTTTCATCGCCAGTGTACATGCGGAAAATGTTCTTGAGCAGTTGCCAAACAAAGCTTTTGTTGAAAGAGATTTGTACACTGTTACGAATATCCATACAGTAGCAGACTACTCTTTGGAGGAACAGTTTGCACAGGAGGAGTCGCGGGCCGCTTCAATTTTAGCTTCGATAGTTGAAGGCTTGCGTTTGGGCATCTTGCCTATGTTGGGTGAGGGCGAGAGGCTTGTTTTAAATAGTTTCATTTACAACCAAATAAGACGCGTCCCGGAATTTATGAATATCTATTTTGAAGGCGAGAATCTGCAAGAAACTAAAAGAGTAGTTATTGCTGCCGTTCACGACAAGTTAGTCAAATCCGAAAAATGGTATGATGAAACTGTATTAGACCCTAACTTTCAACAAGTCGTAAAGGTAAGCATTTTAAAATCTTCGGGTGTGGAGGTGATGAATACGATGCGTAAGTTTGGTTTTGGTTACGCGCGTCCCAAAGGGTCAAGTATATCTTTTGTAATCGGAAGTCAGCCAATTGCTCTTGTCGACAACCACCCCCTAAAAGGACAGCGTTCGTTTGTATTCCCGATTTCACATGACTTTCTCTTATATATTGCCAGAGTGCCTAAAGGCAGTGATACGTTATTTCCTTCATTAAATTCCAGCCAAGTACTGCAAATTAATCGGGCGACAGCTCGTCAAAGCGGTGTCGTTGCGGGCAAAGATAAATCAGAAATAGAAAAGCTCAAAATTTTTTTAAGGACTCGAAAAAATGCGTCGTCTTTTTTATAAATCAATAAATTTATTTCGAATTTTGCTGCTTGTTCTTCACCGCATCACACATCCCCGCCACCCAGCAGGCGGGGCAGCCGCGCATGGCGAACAGGGCGACGCCGATCAGGGCGTAGGACAGCGGCGGCGAATAGGCATACGCGAAATACGCACCCGTCAACGCGCCCGCACCGATGATGCCGCGGATGACCTGTGATTTGACGGTGGGGCAGGATGCCATTTTTGTCTCCTTCGTCTATTTTATCACAGCCATTATAAATGTGGAAATCTTCGCTTTCTCCTCTGCTTTGGGAGAGGAGATGTCGCGCAAGCGACAGAGGTGAGGATATTTGGTTGCCATCAGGCGCCTGAAGCCAACAAAGTAGGCTCATCCTCCCACCGCAAGCGCGGCGGGCACCGGCTTCTCTCAAAGGAGCAGGAAAGGGCGCATAATTTTGGCTCTCAGCGCAGAGCAGGCGAGAGGGAACCATTATCCACCTCAAGGGTTAGAAAATTACAACCGCGCTTCTGCTGGCCTTTATACGCGCCGGAAGCGTCGCACAGCAATTTTTAACAATGAGGTACACCATGACAAAGATCATCGACGACAAAACCGAAATTAAAAAAGAAAACGAGAAAAAAGCCAACCGCGATCCTATTACCGGTGAGCCCGGTATGCAGGCGATTGGTACGGGCGTAGGCGCGGCACTGGGTGGCGCAGCAGCGGCTTCCGCAACCATCGCAGCTGGCGCGGCTATGGGCTCCGCGGCAGGTCCCGTTGGTGCCGTTATCGGCGCAGCGGTCGGTGCGGTGATCGGCGCGGATGTCGGCCACGCGGTCGGCGAAGAAGTGAACCCGACCCAGCTGGTCTGGTGGGAAGAAAACTTTTCTTCGCGCCCCTATGTCAACAAAGGCGAGGAATTCTCGACCTATGAACCCGCTTATCGCTCCGGCCTCGAAGCCGCGCGCAAAAATAAAGGCCGCGACTTTAACGACCTTGCGCCCAGCATCGAGAACAACTGGAACCTGTCGCGCGGCGACTCCCAGCTTGAATGGGATGATGCCCGCCCGGCGATTGAGGACGCTTACATGAGCTACAATGCGTTTACGCCCGGCGCCGATATCCGCCGCTAAATCTACGCGTTGTTTAACGAAAACCGCCGGTGAACAATGTTCCCCGGCGGTTTTTCATGTCCGTGGTCTATAAAGTCTTTACTGGCCCTTAGCTGCCGGTTTTGCGCCTGCGGCCTTGGGCTGCTTAAACGGCGCAACAACCGGTGCGGGGCCTGTTTTATCGCAGTTGTCATTAAAACAGGCTGTGGCCGATGTCAGCTTGGCAACGGCGCTTTTGTCATTCAGGTAGGTCGCCAGAGCGGGGCGGCGCTGCGTCAGGTCGATGGCGGTCTTGCCGTCGCTGTCCTGCTGTGCGGGGTCTGCGCCCGCTGCTACAAGGGCTTCGACCAGCGGTGTTGCACCGAAACGCACGGCCTTGTTCAGGACGGGTTCGCTGCCGATTTTTTCCCATTCGGAATTGATACGGTCCATCACGGCGTTCGGGTTTGCGCCCTTGTTCAGCGCGTCCCGGATGACCTTCAGCGAGCCTTTGAATCCGAACAGATATGAACTGGTAAAGCCCGTCAGGCGCTTGTCGAGCGTCCTCTGGCTTGGCGGGAACAGCTTGTCCTTCAGCTTGATAAAATTGGGCTCGATGTAGTTGCTCATAAAATCGGCGATGCCCAATACGGTATCTGCGCTCATGCTTTGCATCTGTACACCCTGTTTGTTTTTGGCGTTAAGCCGCCTGAATTTTTGACGATGGAGTCGCTTTTGCGATATCGGGACACTATACGCTATCATTTACATAACAACAAGGGCGACATTGGATCCGCAATGATAACAGTGGGTTATGGGCAGAAGTACAGAGACGGGTGGTTTGTGGCTATTAAACGAGAAAATGAGCAACTTTTGGCATTTTTGAGTCAATTTCATTCAAAAAAGATACATTAACGGACGTTAATGATGGTTTATTAATCATTTTCGCAATCATTTTATAGATATTGGCCTGAAAATCGCGCTATTGTGGCCACATTGTGTGTAAGGGCCCGAAGGCCCCATGACCTGAAAAGTTTTTATACAGTGTCAAAGTCGGATAAAGGACTGGAGCAACGCGTTGGAACGATCCGTCGTTTCAACCGCATGTACATGCATAAAATCGGGATTCTTGAAGAGCGCGTTTTCGACAGCCCGTTTACGGCTGCCGAATTGCGCGTGTTCACCGAATTGCAATTGGTCACCGAAACCACGGCCAGCACATTGGCGCGCGACTTGAAAATGGACAACGGCTATCTCAGCCGCATCCTGACGAAGTTTGAAAAAGAAGGCCTCATCGAAAAGGAACGCTCCAAGGAAGACGCGCGGCAATTCAGGATCGCGCTGTCGAAACAGGGCGTCAAGGTTTGCGCCGAAATCAACGAAGTCGCGAACAAGATCATGCTCAACATCGTCTCGCCGCTTCCTGTCGAAGAACAGATCCGTCTGGTTGCCGCGATGTCGACCATCGACCGCATCGTCAACGAGCCCGGCCGGTTCGAACCGCGCGTGGCGGCGCCGTTTACGATGCGCGAACACAGGCTCGGCGATATCGGGCGCATCATCCATATTTGTTCCGTGCAGTTCGCCGCCGATTACGGCTGGAACCATGAATTCGAGGCGGAGCTGGCGGAGGTGGCGGCGGGGTTTATCCGCGCGTATAACCCGGCAACCCACCGCTGCCTGATCGCGGAAATCGACGGGCATCTGGTCGGTTCGGTATTTGTGCGCGCGGTGAATGACAGCGCGGCCGAGGCTATGCTGCCCTATGTTGCGCCCGAGGCGCGTGGCATGGGCATTGGCAAACATTTGCTGGAGGCGGCGACGGGTTTTGCGAAAGAGGCTGGTTATAAAAAACTCGTGCTGCGCACGGAAAGCGTCATCGATTTCGCGGGCCAGATGATGAAACAGGCGGGGCTGCAGCTGGTGCGCGAAACGCCGCACCGCCGTTTCGGCCGCGACAGCATCGGTCAGGACTGGGAACTCGTCCTCGCCTAATTCTCGGTTACTTTCGTGATTTTTGTTATGCGCCGGGGCGGGGAGCGTTCGCGACCGGGCTTGCCTGTTTCGGCTGCAGTTTATCCGGCACGGGTTTGTAAACCTGCGTCAGGTATTTCAGGTCTATCTTCGACAAATCATATTTCTGGTCGATGAGTTCGCCGCCCGACAGATGGTCAAAATATCCCAGCGCCTGCACGAATGACGTGGCGGCTTTATCAAGGCCCGGATCTTCTTTCAGCAAACCCTGCCCGTGCATCGCGAGCGTCAGGTACAAATAACGGTTGCCGCGCGGCATTGAATCGGGGAAGGCTTCGCGGTTGCGGCCATCGGCTTCGACCAGCAATTCATGCAAACGCTCGAACGACGCCGCGTCCTGATGCGCGTCAAACACGCGCTGCTGTCCGCGCTGCAGTGTAAATGTGGAGGCATGCCCGGCATCGCCGCCGACCGCGCCGTTGATGCTGCGTGCATGGGCGACGATTGTCGCGGCTTCGTTCAGCAGCACCGCGTCGGTGCCGCGCGCCTTCATGACTCGGAAGGCGTACAGATCCGCGTCGCTTTCATTCGCGGGTGCAAAGACGTTTTTATCCTGGTCGCCGTGGCGCGCTTCGTGCAGCATCACGAACTGGAACAGGATATCGCGCAAAACTTCGCGGTCGTTCTGGAATTCCAGCTTTTGGCCGTTCACGCCCGTAAAATCGCCCATGAAGCGGTTCAGCGAAAAATCGCCGGGCGGGCGGATATATGTCGTGCGGTTGGCGGCGTCGTCGTTGTTTGAAATCGAATACGCATCCAGTTTGTTGCCGGGGATCATGTCCGTGAAACCCTTCCACAACATGCCTGTGTACAAAAACGGCGTGCCGATCGTCAGCGCTACAGGGCCCATGCCTTCGCGCTCGCCGTCCTGCCACGTCATTTTCACGGCATTACCGGCAAGGTGGAACGGAAACAGCGGGTTGAAGCGGTCGTAAACGCGGATTTCTTTTGCGTGGAAATGCTGCGAATAATCGCCGCCACCGAAATTCTGCTGGACCATAAAATCGTCCAGCTTCGTCGAAACCGCATCCGGCGCATATTGCAATCCGGTGGAGAGCGTTGCGGAGGCCAGAAATGCGAGGCCGAGTTTTGTCAGGCGGCGCCGGCGGACTTTTTTCAAGACCGCTTTTTGCACATGTTTATTTTCGACGATTTCTTTCGGCACTTCGGTTTTCGCAGGCGGTTTTGCCTTGAGACCGAACGCGGCGCGGAGCTTGTTTTTAAGACCGTCGAGCATGTTTTTCCGGTTGCTGAATTTGATGATGCAAAATAACTGAATTTCGGATTTTGGTCAATTATTGAAATTATACTGCACGCAAGCGATTGAAATAGCGCGTGATTTTTTAGCGGGCGAAAACATACGGTGGCTTTTCGGTGGGTTTTCCTGCATATTTCCGCCCTTGCGAGACCATACCTGTTTTTAAAAATGCTTTTAATTCAACCACATACAAAACCTGTTTTCGCGTATTCCAGAAAAATATATTCAATGATTCCAAATGCTTACTAAAAAACAGAAAAACCCGGACGACCACTGGCCCCCCGGGTTTTCGCTGTGTACAAACGAATTACGGCAGCGCGGTAATGTGCCTGATCAGCTGCGCGCGTTCCTCCGGCGTCATCACATCGGCAACATCGAGCGCGATTTTCTGTCCCTGTTCCTGCACGGCGCTGACATCGGCGCGTAATTCCGCCAGCACTTTTTCGGCATCGGCGCGCTTGTAATCGGGCTGCGACAGCATGTCTTTCACAAGGCCGCGTTTCTTGCGGATATCCCCGATTTTATCTTCCACGCCCGGCCAGCCGGCCTTGATGATATCGACTGTCTTCTCGCGCGTTTCCGGCTTCAGATCGGCGAAGGCGGTGATGACCGACGCTATTTTATTCAGCACGGGCGTTCCCGCCATGCCGCCGCCGGCAAACATGCCGGCCGTCGCCACATTGGCCGTGAGGGACAGGATAAAGGCCGTGCCATACACGGTGCGCATAACAACTTGTTTCTTCATGTGAGTTCTCCCAAGGGTTCAAGCCACCATATCCGCCCTGCCTGCAGTGATGCGCTTGTATGTCCTTGATACCGGACAGCAGGGAGAACACCTGCGTTTTAGATAAATGCGGTTATTTGCTGCGTGGACGTGGACGTGGGCGTGGACTTGGGCGGGGGGCGGGGTCGGCTAATTCATACTGAATAAAACTATGCCAGCGGCGAAACTGCAGACCGCCAGTATGCACAATAAAATAATTTGCATTATCATCAGCTGTTTGCTGTTTGCAAGCGGCGTACCGGCGATACCTATTTGTCCGGGCGGGCGTTTTTGCGCAATGCCCTTGATGATTAAAAAAATGCAAATGCCGCCAATAATAAAACAAAGGCTGCCAAGATGGATATTATAAGGATCAGGAATATTCATGATATATAATTACCATGCGCATATCCGGCGCGAAAGAGTAATATTTCGGATCGCCGTGGCCGCAAAATAAGTAATGCAGAACTAGGCAACGTCCGATTTCGCAGGCATCACTTCTTCCAATACTTCCTTCAGTATTTCGGGGCGGAAGGGTTTGGCGATGAAGCCGGTCATACCGGCATCAAGGCACAGATATTTGTCTTTTTCGGACACATGGGCGGTCATGGCGATGATGGGGGTGCGGGGCAGACCGCGTTCCTGCTCGAGGTTGCGAATGCGACGTGTGCTTTCGAAGCCGTCCATTTCGTGCATCTGCACATCCATCAGGATGACGTCGTATTGCGTATTTTGCGTGAGGCGCACGGCCTCCAGCCCGTTGACGGCGCTGTCGTGGCTGTATCCCAGATGGTCAAGATATGATGCAGCGACCAGCGTATTGGCCTCGTAATCATCCACGATCAGCACGTTTTTGTGCATGCGGCTCTGTGGTGCGGCGGATGCGGGAACGTCGGCGGCGCGTGAGCTGTTGCCAAGAGGGATGCGGAATTCGAAGGTGGAGCCAAGGCCTTCGCGGCTTTCAACCCCGATGGAGCCGCCCATTTTTTCCACCTGTGTCTTCGCAAGGGACAGGCCAAGGCCTGAGCCGCCGAATTTGCGCGTGGTCGAGGTGTCGACCTGCGTGAATTTGTCGAAGATAGACGCCTGTTTATCCTTCGGGATGCCGATACCGGTATCGATGACCTTGAAATCGAGCAGCGTTTTATTGTCTTTTCCGGGCACGCTGCCAATGCGCAGTTCGACATGGCCCCGCATCGTGAATTTCACGGCGTTCGCCATCAGGTTTGTCAACACCTGCTGTAAGCGGAAGGAATCGTCCACATAATAGCGGTTAATCCCCGCGGCATAGGTGATCTTTATGGGCAGGTCTTTTGCCCGGGCGGCGACGTTGGAGATATCGACTGTTTTACTGACCATTTCATGCAGGTCGAATTCGCTTTCCTCCAGTTCGATGGATTCCGCGCCAAGGCGCGAGAGGTCGAGCAGGTTATTGATGAGCTCCAGCAGGTTATCGGCGCTTGACCGCATGGTCTCCACATATTTTTTCTCGCGCTCGGGCAGCGCCGGCGAAATGCCCAGCAGGTGCGTCAGGCCGATGATGGCGTTCATGGGCGTGCGCAATTCGTGGCTGATGCTTGCCAGGAATTCGTCTTTGCGGCGGTTGGATTCACGCAACGATTCTTCGGTCGCCTTTTGCAGTGTTATGTCGCGCACAACCTTGGACGCACCGACGATTTTTCCGTCCATGTCGCGGATGGGTGACACGGTGAGCGAGACGTTGACGAGGCCGCCGTTCTTGTTCTTGCGTACTGTTTCGAAATGATCGATACGCTGGCCGGATTTAATTTTGGCGAGGATCGCATATTCCTGGTCCATCATGTGTTCGGGAATGACAAGGGTGATGTGGCGGCCGATCGCTTCCTCTGCCGTGTGGCCGAAAATGCGATAGGCGGCCATGTTCCACGACGTGATCGTGCCGGTGAGATCTTTGGAAATGATCGCGTCGTCGGAGGATTCGACGATGGCGGCAAGATAAGCGCTGGCGCGCTGCGCGGCTTTTGTTTCACGGATATCGCGGGCGATTTTCGATGCGCCGATGATGCGGCCGTCGGGTGCCTTGATGGGGGAAACGGTGATCGACAGGTCAATCAGTTCGCCGGATTTGGTCAGGCGCTGTGTTTCGAAATGGTCGATGCGCAGGCCGGTCTTGACCTTGCCGATGATGACAAATTCTTCGTCCTCGCGCTCTTTCGGGATGATGATGCCGATATGCTTGCCGACGATTTCGTCGGAGGTGTAGCCAAAGAGCTTCTCGGCGGCGGGATTCCACGAGGTAATGAAGCCGGCCAGGGTCTTGCTCACGATCGCATCGTCGGAGGATTCGATAATCGCGGCCAGCCTTGCCTGAGCCTCTGTGATGTCCTCGGGAATGCCTGTCATTGCTGTGTACTGCCCTTTAACAATCCAGTCAAACGCCGGTCATGGCGTTTAGTTCCTTTAAAAGTTATACACTATGCCGCGACGGTGCGAAAGCTGGCCATGACAGGGGTATGGTCGCTTGCCTTTTCTTCCCCGCGCGGTGCGCTGTCGATGACGCAGCCCTCCAGCCTGTCGGCGGCCCGGGGCGAGCACATAAGATGATCGATGCGGATGCCGTTGTTGCGTGGCCATGCGCCGGCCTGATAATCCCAGAATGAATATTGCTCGTCTTGCTGGTTGAATACGCGGAAGGCGTCGGTGTAGCCGAGGTTAACCAGCTGCAGGTATTTCTGCCGGCTGGGCAGCATGAACAGCGCGTCGTTTTTCCAGAAGGCGGGGTCGTGGCAGTCGCGTGCTTCTGGGATGATGTTGTAATCGCCGCCCAGCACAACCGGCTGGTTTGTCGCCAGAAGTGCGCGCGCATGGGCGATCAGGCGGTCGCACCAGTTCAGCTTGTACGGGTATTTTTCGGTATCGACGGGGTTGCCATTCGGCAGGTAGAGTGACGCGATGCGGAAACCGTTGATCGTCGCCTCGATATACCTTGATTGTTCATCGGTTGCATCGCCGGGCAGGCCGGTCAGGACATCGGCGATCGGGTGCCGTGACAGGATGGCGACACCGTTCCATGCCTTTTGCCCGAAGACGGCGCATTCATAGCCTGCCGCCTTGAATTCATCGGCGGGGAAGGCGTCGGTCATGCATTTCAATTCTTGCAGCAACAGCACATCGGGCAGCTGGCTGTCGATCCACTTCAGCATGTTGGGCACGCGGATCTTGACGGAGTTGACGTTCCAGGTAGCGATTTTCATTTGAAAACTTCACTATTTCCAGTCGGGCGGTTACGATATAACGTAACATATATAGTAAATGCTCACTCCAATCAAAAGCGGCGCGATGATCAAGGGTACTGTTAAGGAAAATTTCGAGCATTTTGGAGGCATTGCGCCGGGATTTGATGCCCTCAGGCTCATTCTTGCGGTGGTGGTGCTCGGCTGGCATTCCGTTTACATCACGCTTGGCGGTTCCGAGAGTGATGCTTACAACGAGGTTGCGCATCACCCGTTGCTGTTGCCCTTTGTTCGCGCGATATTGCCGGCCTATTTTTTTCTCGGCGGGTTTCTGGTGACGGGAAGCGCTTTCCGGCTGCGGTCAACGCCAAAATTCCTCATTTACCGGGGATTGAGGATTGTGCCGGCGCTCTTCGTGGAGGTCGTGCTGTCGGCTGTCGTCCTTGGCGCTATGGTGACGACCTTACCTTTGGCTAACTATTACACGCACCCGCAATTCTACAATTATTTCTGGAATATTTTAGGATATGTGCATTTTTTTCTGCCGGGTGTGTTCACTCAAAATCCCACGCACCTTGTCAACGTGAACCTGTGGACACTGCCGCCGGATCTTCACGGATATGCCATCATGGCGGGACTTTTGTTCACGGGGATTATCCTCAGTCGTAAGGCTTATGGCGGATTGTTCGCCCTGGCGACGGGATTTCTGGTCATTTTTACGGCGGTCATCCTGATGCTGGGTGCGGATAGCAACCTGCGCGTGCCGGTGATGTCGCACCTGATGATCTATTCGTTTTTTCTGGGGGCCTTTGCCTATATCTACGCTGACCGCATCCGTCTCAGCTGGCGTTATGCTGCGCTGGCGGCGCTCGGGCTGTTCTTTTTCGAGACACCCTATACGATCCTGCCGGGAATATTTTGCGCGGCATACCTCACGCTTTGCCTCGGCTTTGCGGATATGCGCAAATTTCCCTTTATCAAATCGGGTGATTATTCTTATGGCGTTTACCTGTATGGATATCCGATACAGCAGGTGCTGTGGCTATATCTGCCCGAGTTAAGGGGCTGGCTGCCGCTGACCGTGGCGGCGCTGCCTCTCACATTGGGTTTCGCCTATCTATCTTGGCATTTCATCGAGGAACCGGCGCGCGCGCTGAAGAAGAAAATTCCCTATCTCAAGGTGCCAGCCAAGCCGCCGAAAGTCTAAAATCACATCTTCGGCGCGAACGACTTGCCGCAACCGCAGCCCGCAGCTTCGTTCGGGTTGCGGATTTTGAAGGCGGATTTGACGATGGACTGCATGTAATCGACTTCCGCGCCATTCAGGAACTGGATGGAGGTGGTGTCGGTCACGATGCCGTCGAATTTCACGTCGTCGTCGTTGATCTTGTCATCAAGGCCGAGTTCGTATTGAAAGCCGGAGCAGCCGCCGCCCAGCACGGTGATGCGCAGGAGCAGGTTCGGGTTGCCTTCTTTTTCGCGCAAAACCGCGAGGCGTTTTACGGCGCTGTCGGTGAGCGAAAGGGTCGATGTCATGGGTGTATCCGGCATGGCTAAATCCTCTGGTTTATGCGGCTATGATTAAACATAACCAAGCGACATATTATCCTTTAATTCTACCGCATAATATGGTTTAAAAGCCTTATAAATCAATAGAATTCCGGCTTTTCACCGCCGGACTTCGCGGGGGATGTCATGGCGCGCGCTGCTGCTAAGAAGTTGAAATCCTTGGCCGAAACAGGCCACAAAGACCCGCTGGCCAAATTTCTGGCGGCGGACGGCCTGTCTTCATTCGCCTCTCGTCCAGCCGAAAGCCGTGGCCGCCTGCACAAAGAAGACCCCAGCAAGACCCGCGGCGATTTCGAGCGCGACCGCGACCGGATCATCCATTCCTCGGCTTTCCGCCGCCTGAAATTCAAGACGCAGGTGTTCGTCTATCACGAGGGCGACCATTACCGCACGCGCCTCAGCCATTCGATCGAGGTGGCGCAAGTGGCGCGCTCGCTGGCGCGGTTGCTGAAGGTGGATGAAGATTTGGCGGAGACCTGCGCGCTCGCCCATGACCTGGGCCACACGCCCTTCGCGCATGTGGGCGAGGACGCGCTGGCGGAATGCATGAAGCCCTTCGGCGGTTTCGACCATAACGACCAGACGTTGCGCGTCGTCACCAAGCTGGAAAAGAAATACCCGAATTTCGATGGCCTGAACCTGACCTGGGAGTCGCTGGAAGGTCTCTGCAAGCATAACGGCCCGCTATATAAAAAAGGCCAGAAGAAACCGAAGCTGGAAATCACGCTCGCCGACCTCAGCAAGCAAATGGATTTGCTGCTGGGCACTTACGCGTCGGTCGAGGCGCAGGCGGCGGGGATTGCGGATGATATCGCGTATAACAGCCATGACCTTGATGACGGTTTGCAGGCAGGCATGTTCAGCCTTGCCGATGTCGAACAGGTCGAGTGGGTGGGCGCGATCATCCATGCCAAGAAAAAATCCTATCCCGGCATCGCGCCCTATACACTGGCGCAGGAAACCATCCGCGACGTGATGGGCAACTATATCATGGACGTGCTGGGCGAGAGCAAGAAGCGCATAGCGTCGCTGAACCCCAAAACTGCCGATGATGTGCGCGGCGCAAAAGACATGGTCGTCGGCATGTCGGATGCGATGCGGAAAAAAGACCGCGCCTTGCGCGATTTCCTCTGGGCGAATTTCTATCGGCATCATCAGGTCAGCCGCGTGCGCCGCAAGGTATTCGCGGTGGTGCAGGATTTGTTCGAGGTGTTCATGGAACACAAACGCTGCCTGCCGCCCGAATACCTGAAACAGGTGACAGCGGTGCCCAAAGGCTGGGACGAAAAAACGTGGCAGGCCCGCACGGTCGCCGATTACATCGCAAGCATGACGGATCGCCTTGCGGTGATGGAACACAAGGATCTGTTTGACGCCTATCAGGTGGTGAGATGAGCAATATTTTTCATGCGTATAAAGACAAGGTCAGCGCGTTGCTGGGCCAGATGGCCGCGAATGGCGACATTCCGCAAGGCCTCGACCTCAGCCGCGTGACGGTGGAGCCGCCGAAGGATGCGAGCCACGGCGATATGGCGACGAACGCCGCGATGGTGCTGTCGAAGGCCGCCGGCAAAAACCCGCGCCAGCTGGGCGAGGCGCTGGCGGGTCGTTTGAAGGAACTGCCCGAAATCCGCGAAGTGACGGTGGCGGGCCCCGGCTTCGTGAACTTCCGCCTGGCCGATACCGAATGGGCGTCGACGCTGCGCACGATTTTGTCGGACGGCATCCATTACGGCGACAGCGAAATGGGCAAGCGCGAAAAAGTCGTGATCGAATACGTTTCCGCCAATCCGACCGGCCCGATGCATGCGGGGCATGTCCGCGGCGCAGTGATTGGCGATACGCTGGCGAACCTGCTCAAAAAAGCGGGCTATGACGTCACCAAGGAATATTACTTCAACGATGCGGGCAACCAGATCGACGTGCTGACGCAGACGGCTTATCTGCGCTACCGCGAGGCACTGGGCGAAGATATCGGCGCGATCCCCGAGGGTTTGTACCCCGGCGAATACATGAAGGACGTTGCACAGGCCATGGTCGCGCGCGACGGCAAGCAATGGCTGGGCGTGGCGGAAAGCGCATGGAAACCCTCGATGCGCGATTTCGCGGTCGAATACATCATGCAGATGATCCGCGCCGACCTCGACCTCATCGGCATCCATCACGACGTTTTTTCAAACGAACGTGTGATGATCGAGGACGGCACGCTGGAAAAATCCTACAAGACGCTGATGGACAAGGGCCTGATTTACCAAGGCACGCTGCCGCCGCCGAAGGGCAAGGAAATGGACGGCTGGGAACCTGTGGAGCTGACGCTGTTCCGCTCCAGCAATTTCGGCGACTCCTCCGACCGCCCGTTGAAAAAGCGCGACGGTTCGTGGGCGTATATCATGCCCGATATCGCGTATCACTATAACAAGCTGCAGCGCGGCTTTCAGTGGATGATCAACGTGCTGGGCAAGGACCATCAGGGTTACGAAGAAAAAATCCGCCCGGCGGTCGCCGCCTTGGCCGAAGGCGCGAAAGACATCCGCCTGAACGTCGTTTATTGCGGCATGGTCAAGCTGTTCAAGAACGGCGAGCCGGTGAAACTGTCGAAACGCTCCGGCAATATCATCACCCTGCGCGAACTGGTGGAGGAGGTGGGGGCGGGCTCCGTGCGCTTCTTCATGATGACGCGCACGCCAGATTCCGAACTTGATTTCGATTTCACCAAAGTAGTCGAGCAATCCAAAGACAACCCCGTATTCTACGTCCAATACGCCCATACGCGCTGTGCGTCCGTCTTGCGCAACGCCCGCGAAATGTTCCCCGATGCGGATTTGTCCGCCGCCGCACTCGGCAAGGCGAACCTTGCGCGCATTGCATCGCCGGAGGAATTGCAGCTGATACGCTTTATGGCGGGATGGCCGCGCGCGGTTGAGGCGGCAGCGGAAGCGCACGAGCCGCACCGCGTCGCGTTTTACCTGCATGACCTCGCCTCCGAATTCCACGGTTTCTGGAACAAGGGACGCGACGACAGCACGCTTAGATTTTTGCACGAAAATGACAGGGAGCTCAGCATGGCGCGGCTTGCCTTGGTGTCGGCCGTAAAGACGGTCATCGCCTCCGGCCTTGCCGTCATGGGCGTTCAACCGGAAGAGGAGATGCGCGGATGACTGACATGAGCCCCAAAGAAGATGAAAACCTCGGTTCATTCTACATGGGACGGATGCGCACGCCGCCGGAGCCACGCCGCTTGCTGCCCAAGGGCGTGCTAACGGGGGCCACGCTGTTCGCGTTCACCGCGATCATCTGGTACGCATATCCGCGCGGTCAGGAAAAATTCTCCGGCCTCGATATCCCCACGATTTCGGCGGACAAGTCGGTATATAAATTCAAGCCTGAAAATCCGGGCGGCATGGAAGTGCCGCATCAGGACAGCACAGTGTTTGATCCCATCGACAACCGCTCCGCCGATGCAGCGCGCGTCGAAAAACTTGGCGCGCCGCCGGAGGAACCTGTTGATAAAGACGCTGCGATCAGCACTGCGCCCATCGATAAAAAAATGGAAAAGCTGAACCTTGAATCTCAACTGACGACGCCCGTTTCGGAAGACACCGAAAAAGTCATCGCCCCCGTGGTCGAGGAAGAAGCGCCCGCGATGCCCGCCGAAAAAACGGCAGCGCCCGTGAAAGAAACCAAAGCGGCCGAAAAGCCGAAAGCGGTGAAGGCGGAAGCAAAACCCGTCGCCAAGCCCGTTGAAAAACCGGCAGTGGCGGCAACAACGTCCGCGCCAGCAGCTGGCGGCAATTTCATCCAGCTGGGATCGTACAAAGACATCGCGGCGGCGAAGTCCGACTGGACTGTGCTGCAAAAGAAATTCCCGCAGACGCTGGGCAAGATGAAGATGCGCACGCAACGCGTCGATATCCCCGGCAAGGGCACGTTCAACCGTTTGCAGGCTGGTGCATCGTCACCCGCACGCGCGGTCGAAGTGTGCAAGCTGCTGAAGGGCAGCGGCACCAGCTGCATCGTGGTGCATTGATGGCCGACCGCTGGCAGCAGATGCAGGACGATATTGGCGTGTTCACCGACAAGACATTCGGCGACAGCACGCCGCAATCAAAGGCGCATCACCTCGCGGAAGAAGCGATGGAGGCCGCCGCCGACCCCTCCGATATTATCGAATGGGCGGATTGTACCATCCTGCTGCTCGATGCCGTGCGCAAGGCGGGCTTCACGACCGAAGACCTCTACGCCGCCGTTGCGCGCAAGATGGAAATCAACAAGTCCCGCAAATGGGGCGACAAGGACGAGAACGGCGTTGTCCGTCACGTTAAGTAATAAGGAAACCGTTATGCAGCTGACCGACCTGAAGGCCATCATCATCGACGCGACCGGCACGGAACTCACAAAGGAAGAACAGGACCTCCTGAAATCCGAACGCCCCGCCGGTTTCATCCTGTTCAAGCGCAACTGCGTTTCCAAGCAACAGGTCAAAGACCTCGTGTCATCCGTCCGCGAATGCGTGGGCTGGGACGGGTTGCCGGTGCTGATCGATCAGGAGGGCGGCAGTGTCTCGCGCCTGAAGCAGCCGGAATGGAAAGAATACCCCGCCGCGAAAATCTTTGGCGAGTTGGCGATCGCGTCGGAGCAGGAGGGCAGGGATGCCGCGCGCATCAATTCCTACCTGATGGCGCTTGATCTCGCCGACCTCGGCATCAGCGTGAATTGCGCGCCTGTGGTCGATGTGCCCGCGCCGGATTGCCACGAATTCCTCTCCGCCAGCCGTACATATAGTGACGCGCCGGAAATGGTTGGATTGCTGGGCGAAGCGGTCTGCCGCGGCCTTTTGGATGGCGGGATTACGCCTGTTATCAAGCACATCCCCGGACATGGTCGTGCAAAGGTTGATAGCCACCTTGCGCTGCCTTCGACGGACGCAGCCTTATCCGAACTATCAAAAACGGACTTTAAGCCCTTCAAATATCTCAGTCAGACTGATATGAAAACGGCTGTTTGGGCGATGGCCGCGCATGTGGTATTCTCCTCCATAGATCCTGATTCTGCCGCTACGCTTTCCGCCCGGGTTGTCGAAGACGTGATCCGTGGCGAAATCGGTTTTAACGGTGTTTTGCTGGCCGACGATATTTCGATGAAGGCCCTGGGCGGAACACTGGAAAGCCGTGTGAAAGGAAGCATGGCATCGGGCATGGATCTGACAATGCTGTGCAACGCGACGTTTGACGACCGGAAAACGGCTCTGGCATTCACTCCCAAACTGACCGCGCAGGCGGCAAAGCGGGTGGCCGATGCCGAGGCACAGCGGGTTGAATGGCTGAAAAAGGGTAATGACAACAGACAAGAACTCCAGGCCAAACTGGAGCAACTGATTGAAAAACGAAGCATCGGATAAGCGAAGCGGAAAGCCCAAAAATGAGCGAAGCGGAAAGCCCCAAATTCGAGGAAGACCTCCTCAAGGACCGGCTCGAGAGCGAGCAATTGCTGCTGTATCTCGGCGACTTTGACGGCCCGATTGACATGCTGCTGACGCTGGCACGCGACCAGAAGGTCGATCTTGCCAAAATCTCCATTCTGGCACTTGCCAACCAATACCTCGAATTCGTGCAAAAGGCGCAGTCGCTGCGCCTTGAACTGGCCGCCGATTACCTTGTGATGGCGGCGTGGCTTGCCTACCTGAAATCCCGCCTGCTGATCCCGGTCGAGGAACAGAAACAGGCCGAACCCACCGCGCAGGAAATCGCCGACGCGCTGCAATTCCAATTGCGCCGCCTCGAAGCGATGCGCGAAACGGCCGACAAACTGTTCCGCCTGCCGCGCCTTGGTTTTAACATTTTCGCGCGCGGCGAGCCCGACGGTTTGCCCACTCAATATATATCCAAATACGACATGACCTATTACGACCTGCTGAAGGCGTATGGTGATGTGAAACAGCGCCAGCAGAATTCGGTTTACAAACTGAACCCTGTGAAGCTGTTCACGCTGGAGGAAGCCATCTCCCGCATGGAAAACATGATGGGCAAGATTCCGCAGGAATGGGTTTCCCTGTTCATGTTCCTGCCGGGCGGTTTGAAGGACCGCATCGTGAAGCGCTCCGCCATCGCCTCTACCTTTGGCGGTGCGCTCGAAATGTGCAAACGCGGCATGATCCAGATCCAGCAGGAAAAGAATTACGCGCCCATTTACATCCGCAAGCCCGGTGCGAAAACGGCCGTGAATGAAAATGTGGAACTGCCCGCCGAAACCTCCATCGATCCCGCTGACCTGATCGACGAGGAAGATGAAATTTCGGAAACGGCAGCGGTGACGGAAGACGTTGAAGCCGTGTCCGTTGAAACGACCGCTGAAGCGGAAGAAGTTGTTTCCGAAGAAACCGTTTCGGAAGAAGTGATTTCCGAAGATGACGTTTCCGAAGAAAACGAAGACGAACAAGAATTCGACAGCGAAGAAATTTCGGCGGATGACGTCGAAGTGAAAGAAGGAGCCTGATCATGGCAAGAGCAAAGAAAAAACAGCAGGCCGAAACCGTTTCCGAAGAAACGATTTCAGGCGAAGTTGCGCAGGAAGAAATCCTTGAAGCGAACGAGGAAATCGTTGACGGCGACGAAGCTGTGGAAACTGAAACCGCCGTTGCCGAAGAAGAAAGCATCGACCCCGACGCGCCCCTGCCCGAAATGACGCATGAAGATGTGCGCTTGGTCGAGGCGATCCTGTTCGCCACATCCTCCGCCATTTCCGTTTCGCAAATCGCCGAGCGTTTTCCGGCGGAGCGCAAAGCACTGATCCCCGTGATCCTCGAACAGCTGCAGGCGCAATTCGCCAACCGCGGCATTAACCTGGTACAGCGCGACAGCCGCTGGGCGCTGCGTACCGCGACCGACCTTGGCGACCGCCTGCGCCTTGAAAAGGAACAGCCCAAGAAATTCACCCGCTCGGCGATGGAAACGATGTCGATCATCGCCTATCACCAGCCCGTCACCCGCGCGGAAATCGAAAACATCCGTGGCGTCGCAACATCCCCGGGCGCGCTCGACGCGCTGATGGAAGCCGGCTGGATCAAGCCCGGTAAACGCCGCGAAGTGCCCGGCCGCCCTGTTACATGGCTGTCGACCCAAGCCTTCCTCGACCATTTCGGCCTCGAGAAACTGGAAGACCTGCCGGGCATGGAAGAACTGAAAGCCGCCGGCCTGCTCGATAAACGCCCCGCAGTCGAAGCAATGCCCACCGCCGACCTGTTCGACGAAAACGACAAGCACGAACACGACCCGCAGGAAGTGACCGATGAAGACCTCGTCGGCCGCGTGACGGAAGAGGGCGGCGACGTATCGACTATCGAAGCCACTGCATCCTCGGATGACGAAGAGTCCGAAGATGAAGGCGGCGAAGAGTCTGACGATGAAGAGTCGGATGACGCAGAATCCGATGACGACGCGGATGAAGATGACGAAGAGTCGGACGACGCGGAAGACGACGAAGAGGAATCCGACAGCGAAGAAGACGATTCCGACGATTACGAGGAAGAAGACGGCGAAGAATCCGAAGATGACGATGAAGAGTCGGATGACGAAGCTTCTGACGAGGAAGACGATGAAGAGTCCGATGAGGACGATGAAGAAGACGAAGATGAGGACGACAAGTAATGGGACTTTCCATCTGGCATATTCTGGTCGTTGTACTGGTCATCGTGCTGCTGTTCGGCGTGGGCAAAGGCAAGATCCCGCAAATCATGGGCGATCTTGGCAAGGGTCTGCGCAGCTTCAAGGACGGGCTGAAGGACGGCGACGACAAGCCGAAATCCGAAATCCTGCCGCCGTCGGATAAAAAGGACGTCTGACTTTGTTCGACGTCGCCTGGTCAGAAATGCTGGTGATCCTCGCGGTCGCCGTGGTGGTGATCGGGCCGAAAGACCTCCCGAAAGTGCTCTACGCCGCCGGCAAATTCATGCGCAAGGTGAAGATTTTCACGAGCGACATCCATCGGTCGCTGGACAATATCATCCATGACGAAGAGTTGAACGAAATCACGCGCGAGGCGAACAAGCCGGGCGGCGAGAGCTTGCAGTTCGAAATCGAACGCCAGCTGGCGGAGGAGGAGCGGCGCAAGATCGCCATGCTCCCGAAGGGGTCCGATGACAACCCCGGTGAATGAAAAACCCGAAAAGACAATGTCGCTTCTCGAACATCTGGTCGAGTTGCGCCGGCGTTTGCTGGTCAGCATGCTGTTTTTCGCTGTCGCCACCTGCATCTGTTATTTCTTCGCTGTCGATATCTATGCATTCCTTGTGCGCCCGCTTGCGCATGTATTAGAGGGTGAAAACCGTCGCCTGATTTATACCGGCCTTGGCGAGGCGTTTATCACTTATCTGAAACTGGCATGTTTCGCGGGTGGTTTCCTGTCCTTTCCCGTGATCGCATCGCAGCTGTGGTTTTTTGTGGCGCCGGGGCTGTATAAAAACGAAAAATCCGTTTTCCTGCCGTTCCTGGTCGCAACGCCCTTACTGTTCCTGACGGGCGCGGCGTTTGTGTATTACCTTGTCATTCCGGTCGCGTGGAAATTCTTCGCCGGTTTCGAAAGCCTTGCCCCCGCCAGCGGCTTGCCGATCCAGCTGGAGGCACGGGTCAGCGAATACCTGAACCTGATCATGACGCTTATTTTCGCCTTCGGTTTCTGCTTCCAGATGCCGGTGTTGCTGACGCTGCTGGGGCGCGTGGGGATTATTACTTCGGCGTGGCTGGCCGATAAACGCCGCTACATGATCGTCGCGATCTTTATCGTCGCCGCCGTGCTGACGCCGCCCGATATCCTCAGCCAGTTTATGCTGGCGATACCGATGATGGCGCTCTATGAAATTTCCGTCGTGCTGGTGCGCATGGGCGAGAAAAAGCCGAAAATTACGGCGCCGGCGGAGCCTGACGTTTCTTCAACGCCGCCGCAATAAATTCCGCGCTGTCCTTCATCGCTTCCTCGTCCAGCATATGGCCCTGCATCGGATATAGTTTCGATGCAGGTTTCAGGTTTTTGCTCTCAAGGCGTTCGATGCTGCGCTCGTGCCGCAGGCTGAATTTGTCGGCAATGGAGTTAAACGCGCGCTTCAGCATTTTCTTTTCACGGGTTGGTGCGCCGGGATTGAAGATTTCATCCCATTCGCCCATTTGCAAAAACACCTCGACCGATTTTTGACGGACTTTGGTGAATGGCGGCACGGTGCCGCCGCGCACGGCGACGGCGGCGGGCGCGCGCTTGGCGGTGATGGCCGCCTGCAACGCCACGATCGAACCCATCGAATTGCCGACATAGGCGAGGTCTTTTTCGGCCAGTCCCAGCTTCTCCAGCTGCGCGTGTGCGAACTTTTCAACCTTGCCGGCGATGGACAGGCGGTTGAAAATATGTGAAATCCATTGTTTCACCTGCGGCAGGATCGGGCCGCCGAAGGGGAACCAACTGAAGCCGCGCTGGCCCGCCGGAATTTCGTGATCGAAGATTTCGATCGGGGCCTGCAGAGCGATCACGGCGGCACCCGGCGTTTTGGACTGGATGATGGCAGCACCACGCTCGAAGCCTGCGGCGTTGTCGCCGATGCCGTGCAGATAGATCACGAGGCTCGTCGGTTTTTCCGTTTCCGGCGCGAAGAACGCGAAATCGAAACCGTTTTCGGTGCGCCAGTTTTGCGGAGCGATGCTGCTCATGATGGCCTCCATCGGTGAAAGATAGCGCGACCCTAGACATAATTATTTCTTATGTCAATCCAGCCAGAATAAAGACGTGCATCAGGTGCGGATTCTAACGCCTTGTTCTATCGTCATATCCTTGTTCAAGTAACGCATGAACTGCATTTTTTCACGATGAGTCAGGAACTTAGCGCGAAGCGGCACTAGACCCGATTCCAAAAAAGTCATACAATTTAAAAGACTAAGGGTTTGGGGAAATCCAACATTATTGAGAGACAGGTATGTTTGATCTGAAGTTAATTCGGGAAAACCCCGAGATGTTCGATTCCGGCTGGGCGCGACGTGGCCTGCCGGCGCAATCCGCCAAAATTCTTGAAATGGACGAGAAACGTCGCGCGGTGATGACAGAGGTTCAAATCCTCCTCGCCAAGCGCAACGAAGCCTCTTCCAAAATCGGCGCAATGAAGGGCAAGGGTGAAAACACCGACGCCATCATGAAGGATGTCGCTGGTTACAAAGAACAAATCGCCAGGATCGAGGAGGGCGACAAGACAGCCCAACACGAACTGGACAAGGTTCTGGCTATCCTGCCGAATATCCCCGACAAATCCGTGCCCGATGGCAAAAGCGCGGATGACAACGTCGAAGTCCGCCGCGTGGGCCAGCCCCGGGGCATGAACAACCCGAAAGACCATGTGGATATCGGCGCGCAACTGGGCGGCATGGATTTCGAAGCTGCCGCCAAAATGTCCGGCGCGCGTTTCGTGCTGCTGCGCTCCGGCGTGGCGCGGCTGGAGAGGGCGCTTGCCCAATTTATGCTTGATACCCATACGGGCGAGCATGGCTACACCGAACTTTCCGTCCCGCTGCTGGTGAAGGACGAGGCACTGTACGGCACCGGCCAGCTGCCGAAATTCGCGGATGATTTGTTCAAGACCAACAACGGTTTGTGGATGATTCCTACGTCGGAAGTTTCGCTGACGAACACCGTGCTGGACACCATCATTAATGCGGAAGAACTGCCCTTGCGCCTTACGTCGCTCACGCCGTGCTTCCGCTCCGAAGCGGGGGCGGCGGGCAAAGATACGCGCGGCATGATCCGCCAGCACCAGTTCTACAAGGTTGAACTGGTTAGCATTACGTCAGAAGAAGAGTCGATGGCGGAGCTGGACCGCATGACGGGCTGCGCCGAAGCGATTTTGAAAAAGCTCGACCTGCCGTTCCGCACGCTGGCGCTTTGCACCGGTGATATGGGGTTCTCCGCCCGCAAAACCTTTGATATCGAAGTGTTTTTGCCGGGACAAAACGCCTACCGCGAAATTTCCAGCTGCTCCAACTGCGGAGATTTCCAGGCGCGCCGGATGATGACGCGCTACAAACGCGATGGCGACAAGGCGACGAAATACGTACACACGCTCAATGGTTCGGGCGTGGCGGTGGGGCGTTGCCTGGTGGCCGTGCTGGAAAATTACCAGCAGCCGGATGGCAGTGTTGTGATCCCCGATGTGCTGCTGCCTTATATGGGCGGCGTAAAGAAACTCGAACCTGTTGCGAAAGCAAAGCAAGGAAAAGCCGCAAATGCTTGAGTTTCCCAAGAAACTGTCCGAAGCGCGGATTATGATTTCGAATGACGACAGCATCCATGCCGAAGGCATCAAGGTGCTGGAGGAAATCGCGCTGACAATCACGCCGAACGTTTGGGTCGTGGCTCCTGAAACGCAGCAGTCGGCCGCAGGACATTCCCTGACAATCCACAGCCCCCTGCGGATGAAGGAATACGATACGCGTCATTTCTCCGTTTACGGTACGCCCACAGATTCGGTTCTGGTCGGCGTACAGAAAATCATGAAGGACGTGCGCCCGCATCTGGTACTTTCCGGTATCAACCACGGCCAGAACACGGCAGATGACGTGACATATTCCGGCACCATCGCCGCCGCGATCGAGGCGACGTTGATGGCTATTCCCGCCATCGCCTTGAGTCAGGATTTTGACGAAACGGGCGGCAAGCCAGACTGGTCGATTGCGCGCGAATACCTGCCGCGCATCCTGAAGGCGTTCGAGGGCAAAAGCTGGGACGACAATTTGCTGATGAGCGTGAATTTTCCCTTGCGTATGCCGGGCGTCACACCTGAAATCCGCCCGGTGCCGCAGGGGCATTACAGCATGGAAAAACAGGATATGGATTACCGCATCGATCCGCGCGGCCGCCCCTATTTCTGGATTGGCCCTCCACCGGCACGCGATGAAGACGACCAGACTTTGGATATGGGCGCGCTTGCCGCAGGTCATGTGACTGTCACGCCGCTATCGCTGAACCTCACGCATTATCCGACGCTTGTCGAATTAGGAAAGGTTTTCAAATGAGCCTCCTCGCGCGCAAGATCCGACTGATCATGAAGCTGCGCAAATGCGGCATCACCGATACCGCCGTTTTGGGCGCAATCGAACGCGTACCGCGCGAGGCGTTTATCGATACTACGTTCCACGATCAGGCCTATGAAGATATCGCGCTGCCCATCGCGCGCGGGCAGACGATCAGCCAGCCGCTGGTGGTGGCATCGATGACGCAGGAACTGCGCGTCAATGACCGCCATAAAGTATTGGAGATCGGTACGGGTTCCGGTTATCAGGCGGCGATCCTGTCGCGCCTGTGCCGCCGCGTGTACAGCATCGAGCGCCACAAGCCGCTATTGGCGGGCGCGGAGAAAATGTTTACCGATTTGCGTATCCGCAACATCACCTGCAAAGCCGCCGACGGCATGCTCGGTTGGCGTGAACAGGCGCCGTTCGACCGCATCATCGTCACGGCTGCGGCAGGAGACGGCGGCGCACCGCCCGCATTGCTGGAGCAGTTGTCTGTCGGCGGTATCCTGATCATCCCGATGGGCCGTGACAAATCGAGCCAGTTTATCTACCGCATCACGCGCAGCGAAACCGGATACGAGACCGAACGCCTGATGCCTGTGCGCTTTGTGCCGTTGCTGCCGAACGTGGCGCGTAACGACGTTGTGGTGGTCGAGGAAGAAGACGAGGGTAGCTTCTTCAGCGCGCCTGCACTGATGCCCGCGTAACGAGGGATAGAATGAAGGGGCGACAATATAAAATTCTGCTCCTGACGACCGCGCTTACAACCGCGCTGGCGGCGTGGTTGGGCGTTGCGCCCGTATCTTTTGCGAATCCCGCACCTGTCCAGAATTACGGCGCCGGCGCACCGCCGCTGAATGGCACGGTAACGGTACAGCCGGGCGAGACATTGGCAGCTATCGCCAGACGCTATAAAGTATCGCTGAACGCACTTGCAGATTTGAACGGATTGTCGCCGGCGGAACGTGTCGGACCTGGACGCAGGCTGGTGCTGCCGCTTGCGCGCACGCACAAAGTGTTGCCGAACGATACAATGTTCAGCCTGTCGCGTATGTACGGCACGACGGTCGATAAAATGGCCGATGAAAACGGCATCAAGCCGCCCTATGCGTTGAAATCAGGACAGGTGTTGAAAATCCCTTCCGGCGTGAAGGGGGCTACGGCATCCGCAAAACCCGCCCCGCTGAAACAGGCTGCTGTGACACTGGCCACGCCGCCGCAACCGGTATCAGCGCCCTCTTATGCAGCGAATACAACGACGGCCAATAATATGTTGAAAACGCCTGGCCCGTCGCCTGTCACCAAGGCATTTGATTCATTGATCGGCAAGCTGGCATCCGATGACGCTGACAGGGTTGAAACAGTCCCGCGTGTGTCGCTTGTCTCGGCCGCAACCGCAGAGCCCGCAACGCGCGGCGCTGAAATGGTGGGGCGTTCCAGCCGTCAGGGTTTTATCTGGCCCGTGAAGGGGCAGGTGATTTCCAGCTATGGCCCGAAAACGGGCGGCCTTTATAACGACGGCATCAATATCGCCGCACCGCGCGGCACGCCTGTAAAGGCGGCATCATCCGGCACGGTAGCCTATGTCGGAGAAATGCGCAGCTACGGCAACCTTGTGCTGATCCGCCACACGAACGGCATGGTAACGGCCTATGCGCATATGAACACCGTCTCGGTGAAGTCGGGCATGAAGGTATCGCAAGGGCAGGTGATCGGCGCGGTGGGATCGACCGGCACCGTCATGAACGCGCAGCTGCATTTCGAGGTGCGGCGCGGCAAAAACACCCTCGATCCCAAAGAATATCTGGGTTAAAAAACCAAACTGTAAATTATTGCTTCGGCGCGGGGATCTGAACGGGTGCGGTCTGCTGTGGTGCAGTCTCCTGTTGCGTATCGGGTTGGCGGGCGGATTCAAACTGGCCTGATTTCACATCATAGCGGAATTCAAGCGAGGGGTTCACGCCATACGCGCCCGGCAGCACCACCGAAGTTGCGCTGCCATTCGTCACGACGCTGATGGGGTCGGAGGCATTTACCTGCAGCACGTTGCGGAAATCCTTGCCATCGCGCAGGAACACCGACAGCGGGCATCCTTCGTAAGAGCAAAGTACTGGCGTTGTCACATGCACGAAAAGCATTTCACGGCCGTTCGCCTTGTCGGTATATTTTGCGATTTCGACGAAAGCGGGGTTGTCGCCGCCTTGCTGCGCGTCGTATTCCTTCAGCTCGCCGGGGAGATTCGAGAGAACGGGATACTGTTTCGCCAGCGCCTCTACATCCTTGACGCGCGTGAAAGAAATGTCGGTTGAAACGCGGCCCGCTTCGGTTTCCGCAGCAGGCGCGGTACGGGTGACAACGGCAGCGGGCGGTGCGGTCTGCGTCTGGGCATAGGCATGTATCATGGGCGTGATCGCGCCGATCGTAACGATTGCCGCGATGGTCGCGCGCGCGGCCGCCTTGCGAAACGATTTCATGAGGTCTTTTGCTTGCATGATTACCCGGAGGAGAAGTTTAATTATATCCATAATAGCACGAGCCTCCGGCAGTGACAAGTGATTTTGAACTGCCCAAGATAATGGCATTTCCCTGAAAAAGAAAGGGAAATGCCATTATTAACACTGTACCTGCCGGGACGCTTTATTATCTCACTGGCATCAATTCGTTGCGTTCCTGAGCGCCCTGACCACCTTCGTTCAGCTTCATGCTGGCACGGGCCGCCATAAGAACGTTGATCTGTTCCTGCAGGGTATAGATGTCCTGCAGCTGCATGGTGACATAAGCCTTCACCGCCGCACGTTCCTGCTGCAACGCGCCTGTCTCGTTCTGCATACGCGTATAGTAGTCGGGATCGAGGAAGCGTTCCTTGGTCATCGCCAGCATAATTTCGTTATAGCTGGGGTTGTCGGAGATATTCGCCGGATCGACGCCCGCGCGTTCGCGGATCTCGCGGATCGTCTGGCCCACGGGTTTCGGCGGCGGCGGCGGAGAGCCTGTCGCAGCGGAAGAACCGGGAAGGCCGGAGCCGCACTGCGCACCACCGAACGGCAGGTCAAAGCCGCCCATCTTTTGCATGTATTCAGTGATCAGCGTACCGGAGCCATCGCAAGGGATGCCGCCGCAATGGCGGACGGAAGGCGGGCAAGCGCCGCAACCTAGGAAGCAATGCACGCCGCCAGCGCCCAGAAGGTGGGCTGCTGCCAACAGGCCCGAGGGGGTAATCAGCACGCCTTTCTGGGTCGTACAAGCCATCGCACGGCACGCGCCGTTGATATAGCCCCATGTTTTGTTGTGATATTGCGTGACTGCAGACGTCTGGCAAGCCTGGTTTGCCAGGAAGTTCTTCATCGAAGAACCGCATGGGCATTGCGCACCACTGACCCAGTTATAGTTCGGCTGGGTGTAGTTGTTCGGTGCGCGGCTTTGAGAACCGGAACCGGATGAAATGCAACCGGCCTCGATCAGTGCCACGCGACCCATCTGGTACAGGCCGCAATAACCAATGCTGTTACAGACGCCGATCCTGCCGGATGCTTCACGTGCGCCGAGTGTGGCCAGGAAGTCAGCAAAGGTACCACGGCTCGCGCCCATCGGGCCGGGCACGGGCGGTGGCGGGGGGGGCGGGGGAACCGGGGGCGGCGTCGCGCCACCTGTTGACTGCGGCAACGGAATGCTGGTCCTGCGCGCCATCATGGAAGCGATCATGTTGGAAGCCACGCCGCGCCAAGCCTCGATCTGTTCACGGCGCAGGATGTATTCCTGACCGCTTTGCGTGTCGATGACATCCGGAGTCAGCTTGTCGGGCGTGTTCGGCTCGATCAGGTTGGTCAGGATTTCATGCGCGGCGGCATATTGTTCAGGCTTGCTGAGGTCGATCGTGTCCTTGAAAAGGAAGCCCTCGATGTCGATGTCGCCGTTCGGCCATGGTCCTGCGGTCGTCGGGTTCGGGCAGGGGTTCACGCCCGCATTCGCTTCGGGGTCGTTGAACTGGGTGCAATAGGTATCAAGCCTGCTTTTCTTCTCGATCTGGTTGCCTTGTTCGGCGGGAGTGCCGGGGGCGCCGCCGGAGCGTGCCACGGTATCCACGCGGAAACCGGATGTCAGCGCATTCGACGTGCTTTGCGTCACCGCCATCGGCGATGCCGGCGTTGCAGATACGCAGGCGCGTTCGTTCGGCTGCACGCGTTTCTTGGCCTCGACCTCGCGAACTTGCGTCTGCTTGATCTGTTTAGTCAGGTTGTGGCTGTCCACGGTCGAACCAAACTGGCGCGTCTGGTCAACCACGCTGGCATGCCACTGCGCGGTCATGTTTTTGAGCGAGGGGAGCATCTGCTCCGTCCACAATTCGTTCAGGTGATCGACGAATTGCTCGCCGGCGACATCCCAATAGGTGTCGTCAACCATCGCAAGCGTGTCTTCGGCAAGTGCGCAAGGATCGGTGCCAAAGGAGCCCGTGAGGGGGGCACTCGCGCTGCTGTCGCAGTCGTTGGTGGGCGGAGTCCCGCCACCGCCAGCTGTACCTGCGCCGCCCGTGCCGCCTGCACCGGTACCGCCGCCGCCGCCGCCGCCGCCGCCTACAGGGGGGCCACCGGTGGGGGTGGGGTCGGCAACGTCAGGAATGCCGTCGCCGTCAGTATCGGGGTTATCTGCAAGGCCGTCGCCGTTGATGTCGAGGTCAAGCTGGTTCGGGATGCCGTCGCCATCGATGTCAGGGTCGGTACAATCCGGCACGCCATCGCCATCGGTGTCGAGAAGGCAGTTGCTGCCTACGCCGCCAGCACCAAGCGAGATGATCCAGGAGATACCTTCGGCGTCAAACATGCCGGAGGAGTTGTTTGAAAGAATGAGCGAACCCAGATAGGTGTTCAGCTGTGCCTGTGCGTTCGCGTCACCGGTTGCGGCAAGCGCGATGATCGACTGCGCATTCGCGCAAGAGCTGAACTGCGAGCAAAGCAGAGTGCGGAACAGCGCCCAGGTGCCCTGAGTCGGGCTGTTATAAAGAACAATCGAGAGCGTATTGACCGCGCCAGCCTGACCCGCCATCGCCTGCGCCAGTGTTTGCAGAGCCACGTTGCCGGTTCCGGCAATCGTCCAGTTGATCAGGTCGTCATAGGTGTTGATGGGCGCAAGCGGATAAACAACGCCGAAATAGGGGTCAAGATACGAGAAGTAGTTATAGAAGAACGGGCCACCCAGCGCGTTCTGCACAGTATTCAGGTTACCAACCGTACCAGCAGCGGCACCTGTCAACTGCGCGACCGAGTTCGTGGGCGGGTTGATGGGGGGCGGAGGAACGGCGTTGATGCGGGGCGGGTCGCCAAGAGCGGCGCGAACACCGTCGAGATAAGCATACACATCATATGGAGCAGGCGGGTTGCCAAGCGCCGCGTTGACTGTTGCAAGCGCGCCGGGATTATCCTGCAGCGCAAGAATCAACACGTTCATGTCAACCGAAGCACCTGAATACTGCGCCTGCGCATCGCGTGGTGACAAGAGACACCCCGCAACGGCAATCGCCATCAGGAACTGAACCGCTCTGGAAAAAATACCAGAATTTTTTTGACAGGGATTAGTCATGCCCCTCCCCACAGAAACGCGCACACAGAAACATAAGAAACCTATCCTTAAATTCTATCAAAATTTCAGGTATTTGGGAATTACTTAAAATTTTAACTAATAATTTACCGCGTTCCGAACAGGGCGTTAAGGGATTGTGGTAAATGATGAATTATGTCCTCTGCCGTCAAGCCAAGGCCAAAAATTTGAGCTGTTTCACCCTGCAGCCAGACGCCTGCCGCGGCTGCCATAAACGGTGACATGCCCTGCGCCATGAGTCCCGTAATGAGTCCCGCCAGCACATCCCCCGACCCGGCAGTTGCCAGAGTCGCGGGGGCATTTGCATTGATAATCGCCGTGCCATCGGGGGCGGCGATGACTGTATCTGCGCCTTTCAGGACGATGACGGCGTTAGCCAATTTCGCTGCCTTACGCGCACGTTCTAACTTATTACCTTCAATACCTTCAAACACGCGGGCAAATTCACCTTCATGAGGTGTCAAAACATGCCTGTTTGGTGAAAGCTTTGCGAAGAGATCTTTGGGTGTTTCTTTAAAGACGCTAAAAACATCGGCATCGATAACGGCAAATTTATCAAAGGATAAAACAGCCTGTATCGTTTCCTTCATGTCATCTGTTATGCCTGCGCCCGGGCCGATGCAGACAGCGTTACGGCGTTCGTCACGCAAAATATTTTTCAGATTATCAAGTGCCGCCCATTCATCGATCATCACGCTGGCGCGGTATTGTGCATAGGTCGCAACGGTCTTTGGCTGGCTGGTGATGGACACCAATCCGGCACCTGCGCGTTGCGCGGCATAGGCGGCGAGGCAGGCGGCTCCGGTGCGTTGCACGCCCCCGAATATGACAGCATGACCGCGTGAATATTTATGGGATTCAGCCGAGGGCAGCGGGAAGTTTTTCAGCCAGAGGGCAGAATCGTTTTCGAAAACGGATGATTTCAGGTCGGCCACTGTCTGGTCGGTGATTCCAATCAGCGACACAACCAGTTTTCCGCAATACGCCTTTGACGGCATCAGCATATGCGCGACTTTTTTGCGGCAGAAGGTGACGGTGAAATGGGCCTTCAGCGCGCCCGGGGCAATCGTGCCGCTGGCGGCATCCATGCCGGACGGCACGTCGATTGCCACGACCAGCAGTTTCTTGGTGCGGATCTTGTCGAACAGGGTGACAAGCTCGGGATCGAGCGCGCCTGCGAAGCTTGCGCCGTAAACCGCATCCACGATCAGTGCTGCATCCTTCAGCGCGAGGTTTGAATTCAGGCTTTCGATATCACCGGTCCATTCCTTGGCCGCAAGTGCTGCATCGCCCTTTAATGCTGCTTTCTTGAGCGGGCAGGCGACCCGCACATTCCAGCCATCGGTTTTCAGCTTTGCAGCCACGATAAAGCCGTCGCCGCCGTTATTGCCCGGCCCGCAAAGCACCAGCACGGGGCATTGTTCGACGCGTTCCTTGATGGCAGATGCGACAGCATGGCCAGCTTGCGTCATTAATTGAATGCCCGTTATACCCGCGGCTATCGTCGCGGCATCGGCTTTCTTCATTTCGGCGGGGGTGAGGATTTCAAACATAAGGCGCAGTATTGCAGGTTGCGCCATGAAGGGAAAGAGTAGGGAAAGGGTGGGGCGATCGACGGGGATTGAACCCGCGACATCCTGGACCACAACCAGGTGTTCTACCACTGAACTACGACCGCCATCAGGGAAATGGTTTACCTGACGTTATTATAGCGCGTCAAGTTTTCCCTATCATGCAGTATAGCAAATAGGCTGCCTAAATTATAGGCAGGTGCCTGAAAAAGGGGCATGAAACCCGATTACCGGAAGTGAAATACCTTTTAATTTCAATATCATATCTATGTTCAGAAACTGGCACAAAACTTGCGATATAGGCGCGTATTTAAAAAAAAGGTCAGGACATGAAAAAGATCGAGGCCATTATCAAGCCGTTCAAGCTGGATGAAGTGAAGGAAGCCCTTCACGAAGTCGGCGTGCAGGGCATGACCGTGACCGAGGTGCGCGGCTTCGGACGGCAAAAGGGCCATACCGAGCTGTATCGCGGCGCCGAATATGTCGTCGATTTCCTGCCGAAGGTGAAAATCGAATGCGTGGTCGAAAACGGCCAGGTGGACGATGTGATCGAAGCGATCTCGCAGGCGGCCCGCACCGGCCGCATTGGAGATGGAAAAATTTTTGTGATGCCCGTCGAAAACGTGATCCGTGTCAGAACCGGAGAACGCGGGAAAGAAGCGATCTGAAGATTACTGCGATTTAACGAACGTCAAACAGGAGAGACCCAATGGCTAAATCATCTGCAAAACTGAAAGTGGCGAAGGCACCGGCGAAATCAAAATCGTCGCATAACTTCGCGCCGTTCTTCAAGCTCATCAAGGAACACGGCATCGAATACGTGGCATTCCGCTTCACCGACCTGCGCGGCAAGCTGCAGCACACCGCACAGCACATTTCCACGGTCGATGAAGACCTGCTGGAAGACGGCATCATGTTCGATGGCTCGTCGATCGCCGGCTGGAAAGCGATCAACGAATCCGACATGATCCTGCGCCCTGACCTGGCAACCGCGGTGCTGGATCCCTTCGCCGCGGCGCCGACGCTTGATGTGTTCTGCGATGTCTACGAACCTTCCACCGGCCAGCCCTACAGCCGCGACCCGCGCTCCATCGCGCGCGCAGCGGAACAATATCTGAAGGCAACCGGCATCGCCGATACCGGATTCTTCGGCCCCGAAGCTGAATTCTTCATCTTTGACGATGTGCGCATCGACGTGTCGATGAATCGCGTGTCGTATGAAATCGACAGCATGGAAGGCCCCTATAACTCCAACCGCGCTTATGATGGCGGTAACATGGGTCACCGTCCGGGCATCAAGGGCGGCTATTTCCCTGTGCAGCCGATCGACAGCTCGAACGATATGCGCGCGGAGATGGTTTCCGTCCTTGCCGCCATGGGCGTTGCCGTTGAAAAGCACCACCATGAAGTAGCGCCCGCGCAGGTCGAACTTGGCATCAAGTACTCGACCCTCGTGAACTCGGCCGACAACCTGCAGCTTTACAAATACGTCGTCCACAACGTGGCGCATTCGTATGGCAAGACCGCAACCTTCCTGCCGAAGCCTATTTTCGGCGACAACGGTTCGGGGATGCACGTGCACCAGTCTCTGTGGAAAGCGGGCAAGCCCATGTTTGCGGGCTCCGGCTATGCTGACCTGTCCGATACCTGCCTCTACTACATCGGCGGTATCATCAAGCACGCGAAGGCTCTGAACGCGATCACCAACCCCACCACAAACAGCTATAAACGCCTTGTGCCGGGTTATGAAGCGCCTGTGCTGCTCGCATACTCCGCGCGCAACCGTTCCGCTTCGTGCCGCATCCCGTTCTCGGCATCGCCGAAGGGCAAGCGCGTCGAAGTGCGCTTCCCTGATCCCGCTGCCAACAGCTATCTTGCCTTCGCTGCGATGCTGATGGCGGGTCTTGACGGCATCCAGAAGAAAATCCATCCCGGCGACGCGATGGACAAGAACCTGTATGACCTGCCGCCCGATGAACTGGCGGAAATCCCGACCGTCTGCGGTAGCTTGCGCGAAGCACTTGATGCGCTCCGCGATGATCACGACTTCCTGCTGAAGGGCGGCGTGTTCACCAAGGACTTCATCGAAAGCTATCTTGAGCTGCGCTACGCAGAAAACCTGGCATACGAAACCATGCCGCACCCGATCGAATACGCGATGTACTATTCCGTGTAAGACACGGAAGGGTGCTATTCAGTCTAAATAGTTTCTTCCTGAAAAAATCCCCCGGACGCGAGTCCGGGGGATTTTTTTTGTGACTGTTATAAAAACGCGAAGGTTACTTGATTGCCTTGATGATTTCCTTGAATGACTGGGTGTTGCGCGCCCAGTTGTACAGGTGCGTCGTTTCCTTGGGTGTGAAGAGGATGGCGAAGATGTACCATTCCTTGTCGCCGAGGGCGAGGAAGTGGATTTCCTGCGGGCTGGCCTTGCCCTTCTTCGGCTCCACGTCATAAACTTCGAGCCTGTTGAACAGGAAGCGGTTATAGGCCAGCGATTTTTCGCTCGACAAAAGCTTCGTGATTTTCAGGTTCATTACGTTGTCGAAATATTTGCGCTGGTCCTCCAGCTCCGTCTGGAAATCGGTGGAGCGTGAACGGCGGACGGCAAGAAAACGAATATATCCCTCGATGTTCTTGGCCTTGCCTTTGTTCTGCAGGTGAACGGTCAGGCGGTTCATGTCGCGGAAGTCGGTCGAGAGGACTTCCCAAGATATGGGATAGTTGAACTTGATCGAGTCAACCAGCGTGAACACCTTTTGGTCTTCAACCGGCTCGTCCTTGGGATACAGGATTTTGAAACTATCGACGGTTTTTTTCTGGAGGTAATCGATATATTTGCGCAAGGGCAGGGGTGTGCGGTAGGTCGCGAGCAAAACCCAGCCGCCGCTGATGCGCGCGGCCACATATTCAAGGTTCGACGGCGCGCCGGGCGATCCGGCCACGACGTAATAGGCTGTTGCGCTTTTGCCGGTAACTTCCGTCACATTGCCTTCGGGCGAATAGCCCTGCGTCAGGATATAGTCGCGCAGCCAATTTTTGGCGGAGATTTCGTGCTTCAGTTTCAGCGCATTGATTTCCAGTTCCATCTGCAGCGTGCCGACCATCGGGCTCTTGTAATAGGCGATGCGCGACAGGATGGCGTCCTGATTTTCCTGCAGGGTGTCATAGGCCTCGACCTCGGTCCAGTCCTTGGGAATCAGAATTTCGTATTCAAGTTCCGCCTTGGCATACGGCATCATGCCATAGGCCTTGGTTTCCTTGATGAAAGTGGCGTCGTCATGGATCGGGTGCACTTTGGGCGCCGCTACCTGCGTATTCACGACCCCTTTCGGCTTCATGACCATATAGGCCCCGCCGATCACGAGCGCGACGGCGGCACCGATGGCGATATAAAGCTGCTTCTGGTTCATTTCGGTGTTTCCTTGCTGGCGGTGCGGATGACGGGTATTGGCTTGCGGTCTTCGTCAATCGCGACGTAGGTGAATTTGCCTTCGGTGACCATGATGGCGGATCTGCCGCCCAGGCGCGAGCGCGCCCAGGTCTCCACATGGATGGTGATGGAGGTGTTGCCGATACGCTCGACTTTGCAATAACAGCTGACTTCGTCGCCCACATGGACGGGGGCGGTGAATTTCATGGCGTCGATGGCGATGGTGGCGATGCGCGATCCCGCTTTCTGGGTCGCCAGCACGGCGCCGGCCAAGTCCATTTGCGACAGCAGCCAGCCGCCGAAAATATCGCCATTGGCATTCGCATGGGCGGGCATGGCCATGGTGCGCAGGGCAGGGCTGGTGTCGTAATCTGGCTCTTCGCGGGACATCTTACCCCCTTAAATCTATGGTCTTTTTAACCCTTGGGCATTATATAACGCAGATTGCCTATATGTCCAAGGTTGCGTTTGCGGCCTGAAATGCGTAAATTACCCGAAATCATGGGGGAAAATTTGAACAAGAAAACGCCGTCGCGCAAGGATGAATACTCGGCCGAGGACATTGAAGTCCTCGAAGGCCTAGAGCCCGTACGCAAGCGTCCCGGCATGTATATCGGCGGCTCCGACGAGCGCGCGATGCACCACCTGATTTCCGAAGTCCTCGACAACTCGATGGACGAAGCCGTCGCCGGCCATGCGACCCGTATTGAAATCCGCCTCGAAGCGGGCAACAAGATCATTATTAGGGATAATGGCCGCGGTATTCCCGTGGACAACCACCCCAAGTTTCCGGGCAAATCCGCCCTTGAAGTCATTTTCTCGATGCTCCATTCCGGCGGCAAGTTCTCCGGCAAGGTCTATGCGACCTCCGGCGGCCTTCACGGCGTCGGCGCATCGGTCGTCAACGCGCTGTCCAGCGAACTGGTTGTGCAGGTCGCCCGCGACAAGACCCTCTATGAACAGACCTACAGCCGCGGCAAGACGACCAGCAAGCTGAAGAAGATCGGACCGACAAAGGAACGCGGCACAACGATCACCTTCATCCCGGATACCGAAATTTTCGGCAAGGATGCGAAATACAGCCCCGCCACCATCTATAAACTCGCGCGCTCCAAGGCGTATCTCTACCGCGGCGTCGAAATGGCATGGTCTTGCGAGGAATCGTTGCTGAAGGACACCGGCGGTATTCCCGTTGAGGAAATCATCAAATTCCCGAACGGCATCCTTGATTACCTGTACACGCTGGTCGAGGGCAAAACTTCGCTGACGCCCAAGCCGTTCTACGGCTCTGTCGATTTCCCCGACAGCGAAGGCCGCTGCGAATTCGCAATTGCGTGGACGGAGGAAGAGGAGGAAGGTTTCCTGACCTCCTATTGCAATACCGTCCCCACGCCCGAAGGCGGCACGCATGTGCAGGGTTTGCGCTCGGCTCTATCCAAGGGCCTGAAGAACTACGCCGACCTTGTGAACAACAAAAAAGCAAGCATTCTGACGCCGGACGATATTTTCGGCTCTGCCACGATCCTGCTGTCGATCTTTATCCGCGAGCCCCAGTTTCAGGGCCAGACCAAGGAAAAGCTGACGACCGTCAGTGCCACGCGCTTCGTTGAAAACGGCGTGAAGGACCATTTCGAGCATTGGTTGACGGGCGACAACAACGCGTCCAAATATTTGCTCGATTACCTGATTCAAGTCGCCGAAGATCGCCGCCGTGCGAAAGACCAGCACGAGATGTCGCGCAAATCAGCGACGCGCAAGCTGCGTCTCCCCGGCAAGCTTGCAGATTGCTCGCGCAAGACCTCCGAAGGGACTGAAATTTTCATCGTCGAGGGTGACTCGGCTGGTGGCTCAGCGAAGCAGGCGCGCAACCGGGAAACGCAGGCGATCCTGCCGTTGCGCGGCAAGGTGCTGAACGTGGCCTCGGCCTCGTCCGACAAAATCCGTGACAACAAGGAAATTGCAGATCTTATTCAGGCGCTTGGCTGCGGCACCGGCAAAGATTTCAATATGGATAAGCTGCGCTATGAACGCGTCATCATCATGACCGATGCCGATGTTGACGGCGCGCATATCGCATCGCTGCTGATTACCCTGTTCTATCAGGAAATGCGCGGCATGATCGAACGCGGCGCGCTTTACCTCGCGCTGCCGCCGTTGTATCGCCTGTCGGCTGGCGGAGAGTCGGTTTACGCGCGCGACGATGCTCACAAGGAAGAATTGCTGAAGACCGTCTTCAAAAACAAGAAGAAGGTCGATATGAGCCGCTTTAAAGGTCTGGGCGAGATGCCATCTGCACAGTTGAAAGAGACCACCATGGACATGTCGAAGCGCACGCTTGTGCGCGTAACACTTCCCGCGGAGGAACACAGCACCGACGCCTTCAAGAAGGCAGAAGGCGGGACCGCCATGCTCATCGAACGCCTGATGGGCAAGAATCCCGAAGCGCGTTTCGATTTTATACAAGAGAACGCTAAATTCGTTCAGGATATTGATATTTAAAGAAAATTTGTGACTTGAGGCATCTATATACCAAATACTTATGCAAACTGATTTGACAGATAGCATGGTTGCAAGTATCATGATCTCTAAGTACAAATTTACGTCTGGCGACGGGGTTCGGGATATGCCGGGCGGTTTCGACGTTTAACATTCATACGGGTGTGGTCATGGACAACGACAAGAAAAACTCATTGCAAGGCAAATTGCGCAAAGCATTCAATACAGCCGTGCTTGTCGGTGCGACCCTCATTGCGGGCCTTTCACCCCTTGCCGCACAGGCGCAGACCTATGGCGGTCAACAGGGTGTGCAGGTGACGCAAACCCAGCAATACGAGCAGCAAAAACCCTGGGCAAACGATCCCGATTATCGTCAGGCCGTTGACAACATCCAAATGCAGAGCGATCTGCGCATGCGCACCTATATCGAGCAGGAGCGCATCCGTGAATCCCAACTGAACGATAGAAACGCCCAGAACATCAATCGTCAGGTACAGCAAGGCAAACGCACCGGCCAAGGCGGCTGGACCGGCACTGAAATCCTCACGACGATCAGCCGTGCCGGCGCCACCAGTCAGGCCTACACAAGCCAGCTGAAAATCCTGCGCATGCAGCTTCAGCAACGCGCCCTGTACGAACAGCAAGCCACCCAGAAAAAGATCGAGGCGATTGACCTCAAGTATTCGCGCATGCCGCAATACAAGGCGGTTCAATATGCTCCCGTTTCTCAACGTGCGGCAACGACGCAAGCTGCGGACGAAATCTACAAGTCGCCCGAAGAAATGCGCGCCCAGATGATCAAGGATTACCAGACTGCGGTTATCGCGGCGGCAAAAGCAGGCAAGCCTGCACCGTCGCCCGAGCGTTTCCATCTGGACAAGGATGATCCCGCAATCAAGATCCCGACCGGTCCCGGCCAAAGATAACACGGCCACCGAACCTGCAATAAAAAGCCCCTCGGGTTACGAGGGGCTTTTTATTTGCGCCCTGCCTAGGTAACCTTTAGGGGCGCAGTTGCGAATAACCTGTTAGAAGAGGTTATGCACATGAAAAGACGCGAATTTATCACAGCAACGGTTATGGCGGTCTGCGCGTTGGCGCTGAAGCCAGCCTTTGGCGATCACGGAGAAATAAAGGAATTGGTCATGAGCGACGATGAATGGAAAAAGAAACTCGATGCGAAACAATACGACGTCCTGCGCTGTGAAGGCACGGAACGCGCCGGTACCAGCCCCTTGCTGGATGAACACCGCGCAGGTGTCTTTAAATGTGCGGGTTGCGGCCTTGACCTGTTCAAATCGGAAGCGAAATTTGACAGCGGCACCGGCTGGCCGAGCTTTTTCGATGCTATCCCCGGCCATATCCAGACGAAGACCGACAACAAGCTGTTTATGGCGCGCACCGAATATCATTGCGCGAAATGCGGCGGGCATCAGGGGCATGTTTTCGATGACGGCCCCAACCCGACCGGCCTGCGTTATTGCAACAACGGGGTCGCGCTGACGTTCGAACCCGAAAAGAAGACTTGAAAAAGCTAGGCCTGTCCTGACTTGAACAACAGCAAAGGCGTGGGGTCGAACAGCGTTAGAGGTTTCGGCTTTCCGAGTTCCCATGTGCTGGGTACCCTGACATGCGATGCATGCAGCTCCAGATGCAGAAAGGCGTGATGCGCGTGATCTTCGTGCTTGTCGGCTGCTTTGCGAAATTTGTAACCGTCGGGATAGACTTTGCCGACGGGGTCGCCCGCCTTGAGTGTCATGGCAGGCACAAGGGAGGCAAGGGGGTTGAACTCGCAATAGGCGATCAACCCGCTGGCACCCTGTACCAGCACAGCCTCCATGTCGCGCCAGTAATCCTTGCGCGTGGAAATGCCGGAAAAGGGCGTAATGGCAATCACCGTGCAGTTTTCTACCGCCAGCACGGGGGTTTGGGCGGGAGCGTAAAGGTCGATGCCTTCGTGGAAATGCTTTTCACGCGCATCGCCGAATGCGCCGGAATGGGGCGGCAGCGGCAGCATCGCCTGATGCGGGCCGAGCTTGGACCAGTCATCGGCGCTTGCGCAGGCGACAAGTTCAAGCGGGAAAGGGGATAGCCAAGGCATGGCGTTGAAATCTCCGGTACGTTCGAGGAAGTATATTCAAACGGTCAGGGTTCGCGCAACAAATGCGCGATTGACAGAAGAACAAGCATATTGCCGCAAGGTTGCGGAGTGATTACGCTGCGATCCAGAAAAGGAAAAATCATGAAACCAGTTTTCGCCATCCTCATCACGCTCTGCCTGTTGGTCGCGCCCGCGCGCGCCGACGAACCCGCCAAGCCTGTCGCCAATAAAACCGCGATGTTTGCGGGCGGTTGCTTCTGGTGCATGGAAAGCGATTTCGAGGACAAGCCGGGCATCGTCAACGTCGTGTCCGGTTATGCCGGCGGCGAGCTAGAAAATCCGACCTACGAGCGCGTGTCGCGAGGTTCCACAGGCCACCTTGAAACCATTCAGGTGACCTATGATCCGAACATGGTTTCATACAAAGAGCTCCTGCAGATTTACTGGCAGAACGTCGATCCCTTCGACGAGAAGGGCCAGTTCTGCGACAAGGGCAACCAGTACCGCGCCGCGATTTTCTACGCAGATGAAAAGGAAGAAGCGCTGGCAAAATCGTCGGTGAAGGCTGTCGAGGCGAAATTTGGCAAGCCTGTCGCCACACTGCTGAAACCCGCCACGCATTTCTGGCCGGCGGAAGAACACCATCAGGATTACAAAAAGAACAACAGCACCGGTTACAAATTCTACCGCATGGGCTGCGGGCGGGACGGGCGTCTGGACGAACTGTGGCTTGAAAAACCGGCAGCACAGTAATTTCCCTAATCTTCATTTTATACGGCAGAAACCCTCGTAAATCGGGGGTTTTTGTTTATTTGGTCGCTTTTTTCGGGGTAGGGGTGTTTTGCAGCTTTATAGTGCTTGCGCCACCCACTCATTTTTCCTATTTATGTAAGACTTAACGGCCAGAATGCGGGCGTGGCGGAATTGGCAGACGCGCTGGATTTAGGTTCCAGTGCCGCAAGGCGTGTGGGTTCAAGTCCCTCCGCCCGCACCACCTTAAGCGCGCAAGCGTCGTAAGGTGACCCTCCGAAGCTCCGAAAGAGCGTGGGCGGACTGACAGGATTCGAGAACAACCAAGCTACAGGTGGCAGGCCAAGCCCCCTAAAAATTGGCACAAGATTTAGATATCAAACTTAAAGAAAGCAGAAGCAGAAAGTTCATGACCATGCAGATCACACAGACCAAGAACGAAGACCTCACACGCGAATTCACCGTCACGATGTCGGCCGAAGAAATCGACCAGCGCGTGAACGAACGCCTGACCGAACTGGGCAAGACCGTGAAGATGCCGGGTTTCCGTCCGGGCAAAATCCCCATGAACCTGCTGAAATCCAAATACGGCAAGTCCGTGATGGGCGAAGTGCTGGAACATGCGGTCAATGACTCGACCATGAAGGCGATCAACGAAAATAACCTGCGCCCCGCGATGCGCCCCAAGATCGAAGTGAAAACTTTCGACGAAGCAAAAGGCCTCGAATACACGATGGCGATCGAAGTGCTGCCGGAAATCAAGCTGGCCGACTTCACGAAAATCAAGCTGGAAAAGCTGACCGCGAAGCCCGCGAAAAAAGAAATCACCGAAGCGCTGGAGCGCATCGCGAAAGCGAACAAGACGAGCGAGAAGGTTGAAGAAACCCGCGCATCGAAACTCGGCGACACCGTTGTCATCAACTTTGACGGCACCGTTGACGGCAAGCCGTTCCCCGGCATGAAGGGCGACGATTTCCCCCTCGAACTCGGCTCCAAGAGCTTCATCGAAGGCTTCGAAGAGCAGCTCGTCGGCGCAAAAGTCGGCGACCACAAAGTTGTGAACGTCACGTTCCCCAAAGACTACGCGCATGACAAACTGCAGGGCGTGAAGGCTGAATTCAAAGTCGACGTGAAAGAACTCCGCACGTCCACAACGCCGAAGATCGACGACGAATTCGCTGTGAAGCTCGGTTTTGAAAACCTCACGAAAGTCGAAGAAGTGATCGAACAACAGATCCAGGGCGATTACGACCAGCTGGCACGCATGAACATCAAGCGCGCGCTGCTCGACCAGCTCGATGCAGATCACACCTTCAACGTGCCGCAGGGCATGGTTGATGCTGAATTCCAGGGCATCTGGCAGCAGCTGAAGGGTGGCCATGACCACGCAGAAGAAGGCCATGTGCATGGTCCCGACTGCAACCACGCAGAAGAAGGCACACCGGAAGAGCGCGAAGAATACCAAGGCATCGCGCAACGCCGCGTGAAGCTCGGCCTGGTACTCGCCGAAATCGGTAGAATCAACAAGGTCGAAGTGACCAATCAGGAACTGCAGCAAGCGGTTATCAACGAAGCGCGCAAGTATCCGGGCAAAGAACGCCAAGTGTTTGAATACTATCAACAAAACCCGCAAGCGCTCGATGCTGTGAAAGCGCCGATTTACGAAGACAAAGTGGTTGACTTTATTCTGGAAAGGTCTAATATATCCTCACGTCAAGTAGACATTGAAGAACTGACCAAGGCATCGGAAACGGAACCCGCCAAGAAGGCGAAACCTGCTTCCAAAGCCAAGTAAAGCTCAGTTTTCTCGCGGAATAAAGTAACTCTGCGAAGACTGAAACGATAAGAAAGCTACAAAAGAAACCGGGAAAAAATAAGAATCGACCCGGACGGTGAAAACAACAAATATAAAAAACGATTTACGCATAGCAAGGAAAGGCACTCCAAAATGGCTTCATACGATTTTAACGACACCGCGAAATCTCCTTCCTACGAAACCGGCGCCAGCAAGCTTGGCAAAGGTGCGGAAGTTTCGCTGAATGACTCTGTGAAAGCGCCCGAGCTGAAAACCTCGGCTGGCGAAGCACAGTACATGAGCAGCGATGCCGCGCGTTATTTCGCCCTCATGCAATCGACCGGCATGGACGCCGTCGATGCACGCACCGCGATTAAATCCTTCGAATCCCCCGAAGGCCAGGCGAGCATGAAAAACATCCAGGCTGAAACCCAGCGCTATCTGGGCCTGCTGGAAACCGCTGGCAAAACCGGCCAGAAGCTTGAAGACATCATGGACGCTCCGGGCCTCGCTGCCCTGAACAAGTTCGTGGCGTCGGCTGACGGCAACGTTGCCCGCATGGTCCCGACCGTTACCGAAATGGAAAACGGCCGCGAGCGCGGTTACGACCTGTACTCCCTGCTCATGAAAAAACGCATCGTCCTGCTGGAAGGCCAGGTTGACGACACGATGGCATCTATTGCCAACGCATCGCTCCTGTACCTCGCATCGGGCGTTGGCGAAAACCCGGAAGACCACGCTGGCGAAGACGGCAAGAAAAAGCCGATCAAAGTCTATGTGAACTCGCCGGGCGGTTCTGTCCTCGCTGGTCTCTCGATCTATGACACCATGCGTTCCATTCCCGCTCCCATCCGCACGATCGGTATGGGCATGCAGGCATCCATGGGCTCCATCCTGCTGGTTGCAGGCGACGAGCGCATGATGACCCGCAATTCCTACTACATGATCCACCAGCCGCTGTCGGGCAACGAACGCTCCACCCAGCAAACGGATCTGGTCATCGGTACGGACTTCACCAGCCGCCTGCGCGAACAGCTGACGGACATCTACGTCCGCCACACCGGCCTCAAGCACGCATTCTGGGACATCGTCCTGGAGCGCGACACCTGGCTGACCGCACAGAACGCACTCGATATGGGCGTGATTCAGGAAATCATCGTGGGTACTGCCAAGAAGACCATCCACGAAGAATTCTCGCATCGTTCTGAAAAAGACGACAAGCGCGAAGCGCAAGTGCCGAAAACGGCCGAAGCAATCCGCGCCCTGATCAACACCGCAGACGGCGCGGCGATCCGCCCCGAACTGGTTGTTGCACTGTCGAAGTTCGAAGAATACTGGACGCCCACGCGCAAAGCCGAATACGACGCAAAACAGTCGGCAACCGCCAAAACGGCATCCAACGACGACAAAAAAGCGAAGCCCGCCAAGACCACCAAGGCTACGCCGACCCTGTAATAGGGACGCCCCAAAAGGGCGTTTGAGTTGAGTAAATAACCTTGCTATGATGGAGACGACCGGTTTCACCGCCGGTCGTCTCTTTTTATTTGCCCCGGGTGGGCTATATATAAAAAAAACAGCAAGGGGGCTACACTAAATGACTTACATTCCTGAACAAATGAGCACGCTGGTGCCGATGGTCATCGAGCAGACCGCGCGCGGCGAACGTTCCTACGACATCTACTCGCGCCTCCTGAAAGAGCGCATCATCTTCATCTCCGGCCCTGTGAACGACCATGTGTCGACGCTGATCTGCGCCCAGCTGCTGTTCCTTGAATCGGAAAACCCGAAGAAAGACATCTTCCTGTACATCAACTCGCCGGGCGGTATCGTCACCTCCGGTCTCGCAATGTACGACACGATGCAGTACATCAAGCCGCAAGTGGCGACCGTCTGCCTTGGCCAGGCTTGCTCCATGGGTTCTCTGCTGCTCTGCGCTGGTGCAGCCGGCAAGCGTTACTCGCTGCCCAATTCCCGCATCATGGTCCACCAACCCTCCGGCGGCGCACAAGGCCAGGCAACGGATATCGAGATCCATGCGAAAGAAATCCTGAGCCTGCGCAAGCGCCTGAACGAAATCTACGTCAAGCACACCGGCAAAAAGCTCAACCAGATCGAGGAAGCGCTGGAGCGCGACCGTTTCATGTCGCCCGAAGAAGCGAAAGCTTTCGGCCTGATCGACCATATCGTCGAAAAACAGCCCTTCGCTGTTGGCGATGAAAAGAAAACCGCTTAATAAACACCGGCCCGCTTTAACCGACGGGCCTTGATACGACGTATTCGGGGGCGCCTTTCTGGGCGCCCCCTTTTATTTTCAAACCGGAGCCTTCCATGTCTTTCCCTGCCGTCCTTGTCGCCTTGCTTCTTCTGGCTGTCTCAACTCCGGCCGCAGCACAGGGTGACGCAGGACAGGGCGCAATGCCCGGGCAGGCGGAGTCACAGCCGCCTGCGCAGCAAAACAGTGCCGCACCCGCAGCCCCTATGCGCATAGAAGTCGATCAGAAAACGCTGGATGGCGAAGACGCCTATGTTTCCGTTTTTGAAAAGCTGACGCCGGAGCAAAAGGTGGAGCAGGGGCTTCTTGATAAACAGTTCTTTGCCAGCATGCGCCCGATCATGGATATATATGACCTTGGCGGGAAACTGATGTATTGCCTTAACAACGAAAAATTCTCCGACAACAACAACACCGCCTATGTGCAATCCTTCAAGGCCTTCCAGAAGCTGAAATCGATGGAGCAGGAGGCGATGTGGAAGAAGCACCGCCAAGACGCCGGCAAAGTCGCCTACATCGAACATGCCCTGATGGACAGCCATTACAGCTATATTCAGGCCGTTCAGAAGGCTGCAGCCGAGCAAATGGTCGTTCAGACGGGCAGGGCGGGCGGTTATCTGGGCACGGATTGCCCAAATGTGCAAAAGACCCTCGAAATCGCTCATAAAGAGGTCTCAGAAAGCCTTAAAAGCGGAACTTTAGGCACCCCAGCCAAGTAAGCCTATTGTCAACGTCATGTGACAGAGACAGTGGAGACTTACTTTAAGTTTATGAAATCCGTGATTTAATTTTGTAGCAGGCTTGAATACAGGCTTGTCAAAAGTTAACAAACATCTATTTCACCTGTTATGAGGCATCGACAGGTGAAAAAACTGCCTGAAATGGCCAGAAATCGACCGAATTTCGCCAAAAATAAACGATTAACAGGCATAATTCGGGAAGAGAGTGTAAAAAAGGAAAAAAAATGTCAGAATCCACCGGCACTGGCCCGAAACATCCCGTGCTCCCGTTACGCGATATTGTCGTATTCCCTCATATGATCGTGCCCTTGTTCGTGGGCCGCGAAAAATCCGTGAAAGCGCTCGAAAGCGCCATGGCCGATAACAAGCAGGTGCTGCTGGTTACCCAGAAATCAGCGCAGCAGGATGATCCCGGCGCCGGCGACCTTTATTCTATCGGCACGCTCGGTACTGTGTTGCAGCTGCTGAAACTGCCCGATGGCACTGTTAAGGTGCTGGTCGAAGGCACCAAACGCGCAAAGATTTTGAACTACACCGACAAGCCCGAATATTTCGAAGCCTATGCCGAGATCATCGAGGAGCGCGCGGTGTCGGGCGAGGCGATTGACGGCCTGATGCGCGCCTGCGTATCGCAGTTCGATCAATACGTGAAGCTCAACAAGAAAATCCCGCCGGAGATCATCACATCGATCGGCCAGATCGACAATGCGAACAAGCTTGCGGATACCGTCGCATCGCACCTGTCGCTGAAAATCGCCGACCGGCAGAAACTGCTGGAGCTGACCGGCGTTGCCGAACGCCTTGAGCAAATTTTCGCTTTCATGGAAGGCGAAATTTCGGTTCTTGAAGTTGAAAAGCGCATCCGTGGCCGCGTGAAGCGCCAGATGGAAAAAACGCAGCGCGAGTATTACCTCAACGAACAAATGAAAGCGATCCAGAAAGAGCTCAACGAGGGCGAAGACGGCGTCGACGAACTGACCGAGCTGGAAGAGAAAATCAAAAAAGCCCGCATGACGAAAGAAGCGAAAATCAAGGCCAATGCAGAGCTGAAAAAGCTGCGCCAGATGAGCCCGATGTCCGCCGAAGCAACTGTCGTGCGCAACTACCTCGACTGGATGCTGGGCATTCCCTGGAACAAGCGCACGAAGGTTTTGAAAGACCTGAAATTCGCTGAGTCTGTGCTGGACAAAGACCATTACGGCCTCGACAAAGTCAAAGAACGTATTCTTGAATATCTTGCCGTGCAGCACCGCGCGAACAAGGTCAAGGGCCCGATCCTTTGCCTCGTCGGCCCGCCCGGTGTCGGTAAAACCTCGCTTGGTAAATCGATCGCGCAGGCGACCAACCGTAATTTCGTCCGTATGTCGCTGGGTGGCGTCCGTGATGAATCGGAAATCCGTGGTCACCGCCGCACCTATATCGGCTCGATGCCCGGTCGCATCATTCAAGGTATGAAGAAAGCGAAATCGTCGAACCCGCTCTTCCTGCTGGATGAAATCGACAAGCTGGCACATGACTGGCGCGGCGACCCCGCGGCGGCACTGCTCGAAGTGCTCGACCCTGCGCAGAACAGCACGTTCAACGACCATTACATGGAGATCGATTATGACCTCTCCGACGTGATGTTCATCTGTACGGCCAACACGCTCGATCTGCCGCGTCCTCTACTGGACCGTATGGAGATCATCCGCGTTTCCGGCTACACCGAAGAGGAAAAGGTCGAAATTGCGAAACGCCACCTGCTGGAAAAACAGAAGGAAGCGAACGGACTCAAAAAGAACGAGTTCAGCATCACCGATCCCGCAATGCGCCAGCTGATCCGCCTGTACACCCGTGAAGCCGGCGTCCGTAACCTTGAACGTGAACTCTCCAACCTTGCCCGCAAGGCCATCAAGGAAATCATGATGGGCAAGAAGACGGAGATTAACGTCACGCCGAAGAACCTCGAAAAATACGCCGGTGTGCCGCGCTACCGCTATGGCATGGCGGACGAGAACGACCGCATCGGCTGTGTGACAGGCCTGGCCTGGACCGAAGTCGGTGGGGAGCTTCTGTCTATTGAATCCGTCACTTTCCCGAATGGCAAAGGCAAGGTCAGCATGACCGGCAAGCTGGGCGAGGTGATGAAAGAGTCGATCCAGGTGGCCGAGATGCTGGTCAAATCCCGCGCTGCGTCGCTCGGAATCAAGGCCGAAGTGCTCGAATCGCTTGGCGTCCACGTCCACGTGCCGGAAGGCGCGACGCCCAAGGATGGCCCGTCTGCGGGTATTGCTATGGTAACTTCTATCGTGTCCTGTCTGACCGGTATTGCTGTTCGCAAGAACGTCGCAATGACGGGCGAGGTCGACCTTGTGGGGCAGGTTATGCCCATCGGCGGGCTCAAGGAAAAGCTGCTTGCGGCGCTCCGCGGGGGTATCACCAAGGTCCTGATCCCGAAGGAAAACGTCAAAGATTTGGCAGAGATACCGGACAATGTTAAGAAAGGACTTGAAATAGTCCCCGTGACGGCAATCACCGAAGTGCTGGCGCATGCCCTCGTGTCCATGCCTGAGCCTGTGGAAGACAAGCCCAGTGTTACGACAAGAACTGGTGACGGCAAGGAAAAAGACCTGATCCACCATTGAAATCTGGCCTGAATCCTAGCAAACTGCACATATCAAACGAAGCGGCTGCATCTAAATAAGGGGTAGCCGCTTCGTCCATGATGGGGTCATTTTCTATGGTGGCCGCATCCGGTTTAAACTTGCAAAGAGGTATCACCGTGAACAAGAACGAACTCGTCGATTTCATCGCACAGCAAAAATCCGACCTGTCCAAGTCGCTCATCACCGAGATCATTGATCTCGCTTTTGATGGCATCGAGACCGAGCTCCAAAAAGGCGGCGAAGCTCGCTTTGCCGGCTTCGGCACCTTTAAGGTCGCCCGCCGCGAAGCTACCACCGGTCGCAACCCC